>CAZTEH010000092.1:0-15485 GCA_964612345.1 uncultured Oscillospiraceae bacterium
CTACGCCCCTTGTGGACTTTCACCATAGATTGACGGCATGCCCGTCATACACGAAAAAAGCCTTAGGATTATGCCTTAGGCTTTCTCTCTATGATCTCTACCGGTTTGAGACTGCATATACACTTTTGCCGGCTTCGCTGTAGGAAACATCGTAGTCGAAGGCTTCCAGCACCGGACGAGCAGGGATATAGGTTCTCCCGTCCTTTATAACTGCTGCAGTGTCCATTGTTAAGTCTTTGCCATTTACAGAATACCGGTTGCTACCAATGTTAAGAATAATATGAGTTCCATTAAGTGAGGCATCGACTGAAATAACCTTTCCGTCTCCATTGGAATTAAAGCTTACCTTTGCCCCGACAGCTTCAATCAGCTTACGAAAGGGGACAAGGGTCCTGCCGTTCCCGTCTATAAACGCTACTCCCATTCCATCCTTTAAAGTGAATGGAATAGTCTTATTATCGACCACGATCCATACATAGCCGCTGATTTGCTCCATGCTCAATCCATCCATCGCAGCAAGGGTATCGCTGATCATGGATACAGCGCTGGTGTCATCATAAGTGTCTTCGTTGACATCAAACAACATCACCCCTCCGGCCTCTCTGAAGGCGATCATCGTCTTTTCACGAAGGGTATTAAGGCCGTTGTAGGTCGATTCAAGGGGCTCCGTCGCAACATAATCCCGATATGCGTTTTCCCTGTCCATTTCCACCAAAAACCTGTACTGCTGCCAGCTTGGCCTTGCGTAAAGGGGCATGCCCAGCACAATCTTTTCCGCCGGGACATTCCTGAATTGTTTCCAGTAATTTATGGTTGTTTTTGAATACCACACAGGGCTGTGATTCGGACCTGTCTTTAGATCGTAGCACATCAGGTTGATAAAATCAAAACACGCGATTGTTTTATCTGTAACTCCCACCAGGGCCTCCCATACATTTTTGCCGTCGATGCTCCCAGTGCCAGGCAACGCTGTCGACAGCCCCTTTCCCAATGGCTTCAGCTTTTCTGACAACAGCAGAATGGTCTTTTCATAATCGGCGCTGCTTTCATACCTGGGATACTCCCAATCCATTTCAACGCCGTCAAACCCGTACTGCTGAACCACAGCTACGATATTATTCACAAAGATAGTTCTGAGGCCATCATCAGCCCCGATCTTTTCAAATATGTAAAACAGCGGCGATCCATCTTTGTCAAAATACCCGCCTACCGAAACATATACCTTTGTTCCTACGCTATGGCACGTTTCAATCAGCTTTGTCAATTCTTCCGGCTCCTGAAAGGGCTTACAGGTTCCATCCTCAGTAGGAATTAAAAACCCGTACATGACGTGGGTCAATTTCTCGGCCTGCAACTTTTCTACCGGCACGTCAAACTGTTCGCCGCAATAATATCCGATCACTTTGAATTCATCCGTACGACTGACCTGAACGCCTGCGTTTTGATCGGCGGCAAAGCTGATTGTGGGCGACGTCACGGCAGCTGCCATTACAATCACAGCTGTTATACAAATTAAAAGCTTATTCTTTTTCCTCATCATCTTTCCAATTTCCCTTTCTGTATGGTAAAGCCTCCGGAAAAAAACTAATCCCTGAATTGGGGTTCGTAATGTTTTTCCCTCATTCATATCTCCAGTATAATAATACATTGGTCGCTCGTACAAGGTAAATAACTTCCCAAGGTCTTCCTCCTGTTTATTCAAATTTCCCATAATCCCCCTCTTTGATTATCTAAAACGACACCGATTATTATATTTTAGCATAACGGGACATGACGGGAAGTTATTTGCTATAATTCGTTGTTTTTTTGTTATTTTTGATAATAAGAACTTCTTCATCTGAAAATCATGCAACAAAAAATCCCTAGAACTGCTCAATTCTAAGGATTTTTTACTTGGAGCTGAAGAGGGGAATCGAACCCCTGACCTGCACGTTACGAATGTGCTGCTCTACCGACTGAGCTACTCCAGCATATATTTGGGGATGGGCCTACGTCCTCATTTTTTCTTGCTAATTACTTAATTCTTTATGTTTCCTTATCAACAATCAGCGACCTGCACGTTACGAATGCGCTGCTCTACCGCCTGAGCCACGGAAGCATAGTGGACACCTAGAAATATTACCACTATTGAAATCAGTTGTCAATGGAATGGAACGTATAAATAGGAGGCAGATCTTACTCTGCCTCCCGGAGAAAAAGGTGCGTTTCAAGCTTTAGTCAGTCAGATAGGTCTTGCTGAGGCTGGTGCTCAGGTTGCCTGCCGCATCTGTTGCTCTAACTTTAAAGGTGTATTCCGTATCCGCATTCAGACCCGTTACGTTCAAACTGTTGGAATCTTGATTCATCGTTTCAATAAGCTGCCCGTCTTTGTAAATCTTGTACGCGGTTACTCCCACATTATCTACTGCATCAGGCCAGATGATCGTAACGATACCGGATTCTGAGGCGCTGATCGTCAAGGCAGCACCACTTGGCCATGTTGGCGCGGTGGTATCCACAACGGTATCTTCAAGTGTGGTTACTGTCACAGACGGGCCGTCGTCACTCCAATTTCCTTCTGCGTCCTTTGCTTCAACGGCGAAGGTATAATCCTCTTCCGACTCCAACCCGGTGATTGTTGTTGTTCTTGAAGTCACATATTTTACTTTGTCCACATCGTTGACTTCGTAGCTGACTTTATAACCTATTACTGCAATATCATCATCAGCCGCTGACCATTCCAGCTTGACACTGGTTGCACCGATTGCAGCTGCGGTTATAATACTGTCGCTGGCCCAGTTCGGACTCTCGGTATCTTCCACCGCTTCGATGGTTGTAACATCCACCGATGGACCGTCATTGCTCCAATTGCCTGCTGCATCCTTTGCCTCAACGGCGAAAGTGTAGTCTTCTTCTGATTCCAAACCTGTAATTGTTGCTGTTCTTGTGGTGACATATTTAATTTTATCCACATCATTAACTTCGTAGCTGACTTTATAACCTACGACTGCAACATCATCGTCGGCTGCCGACCATTCCAGCTTGACGCTGGTCGCGCCGATTGCAGCTGCGGTTATCGCGCTGTCGCTATCCCAGGTTGGTGCGGTTTCATCATCGGAAACTACTTCCCCATCATTCAGCAGCTTAGCTATAATGCTTGCAATCTGTGCTCTGCTGAGGAAATTGTTCGGGTTGAAGTTACCATCGGGATAACCGTTGATATATCCGGCTTTATATAGTGCCAGAAGATATCCGTAATCTTCATCACTGATCAAGCCTCTGTCCTTGAACGGATTGTTTGTAAAGTCTGTAACCGGCTCCAGTCCCAATGCCTTTGCAATTGCCACAACTGCAGTCAGGCGGTCGCACTGAACCTTGGAATGGAATCGTTTCATATTGAGATAATTTTTATGGAAGCCTTTTGATACGGCATCCTTTGCCCAGGAAGGAACATCGGAAAGGTCCTCATCCTCGACGGTTACCTCATCATCGAAATCCTCGATGCCTCTCGCATCAAGCATTCTTGCAATTATTACTGCTAATTCACCCTGCGTAAGCACATTGTCAGGCTGGAAAGTTCCATCCGCGTATCCGTCAAGAATACCCAGAGATTGCATCTTCTCAACCGATTGGCTGCCCCAGTGGCCTTTCATGTCCTTAAACTCTTTCATCTTGTCTTTGCCGTTGCCGTTGTTGGCAAAGGCAGTACCGCTGAATAACGCCATCACCAGCGCCGCGGTCATTATCATAGATAACATTCTTTTCATAAAAAATACCTCCCTCTGATCCTCATATAGAATATATTTCCGTATTATATATATTCTCTTTTAATGGAAATTTTTTGAGGGTAGGTATCTTTATTTTTTCACAACATCATAGGAGCAGCCTTCGAAGCTTAGGTCAAAGCAGCATATGCTTTTATACAGGCAGAATCTGCAGGCGACCTCATCCTTCACCTTTTTCGGTTTGATATCGATGGAGCCGACCGACAGCTCACCGCAGAGCTCCTTCACCTTGCTGTTCACTGCATCCAAAAGCTCTGAAAAATCCTCTTCCTTGAGCAGCTTCTTTTCCGTCGTTCCTGCATAAAGGCCATCCTTCGTTTTTTTTATGGGCAGAATATCCGAAAATCCGGAAAACTCTCCTGCGATACTCTCAATGATGCTTTGATCATCCAGAACCACACCATCCAGCTTAAAGCTTTTTTTTCGCTCTGCTTTCACTTTGTCCGAATAGTCCTCTTCCAAAATTTCTGTAACATCAACCTGCGGCTCCGCTATTTCAAAGTAGAATACTCCTGCCGGTTTGAAAGGATTATCCCTGTTCATTTCATGGGAGTCAGTCCCCATCGCCGCTCTCAGGTAGAGCATGAGCTGCAGTCTCCAGCCAGCCCTTGCTTCCTCGGTATCGAACCGTTCCTTTCCCGATTTATAGTCGATGATCTTGACATAGCGGCCCGGATCGCCGTCTTTCCCTCTCAATACATCCACCCGGTCGATTTTCCCTTCAATATAAAGGGTATCCTCCCCAAGCTTTACTTCAATCGCCGGGAACTGTTTGCCAATGGCCCTTCCGAATTCGCTCTCAAAGAAAACATTTTGAATCCGTCCACTCTGGACGTGCTCGACCAAAGCCCATGCCGCATCCCCGCATACCTTTTTCATACGCAGTCCCCGATACCGCTCTTCTTCTCCCTGAACGAGAACTCCCTCCCGATATTCCCGGGCGGCTTCCTCAATAAAGCAATCAATGTGCTGCTGGCATTCCTCTTTTGTAACGCTCATCCACGGAGAGTGCGGGTCAGTAATATCCATTCCGGGAGCCGATAGTGCCTCCGACAGTTTCATAAAGCACTGATGATAGACGTCGCCGATTTCCCTCCCTGCGATTTCAAAAATCCTGCGTTCATCGGGTTTTAACCCATAATTTATAAAATGGGAGAATGGGCAGCGCGAAAATCGCTCCAGTCTGGAAGGGCTCAGGGATAATTCCAGTGACGGATCTCTTCGATACAATTTATTGATCAGGTCCTTTTTGATTTTCTCCTGTTTGTTATTGAACAGCAGTCCTTCCTTTACCGGTCTAAGCATCTCCTCCGAATTATTTTCATACCATTGATAAGCCGCCAGCCATTCTTCCTTTAGCGGGACTCCCTCCATGGAACCCCGGAAGGCTTCCGTCATATGCTTCAGCGTACTCCCGGCTGCCTCTATAAGCAGCATGGGGTCCTCTTCATTCAGGATGTCTTTTGATACCTTGCTATCGGTATAAATTCTACGGATCTTGTCAAAAAGTATGGACTGCTTGCTTTCCTTTCCCTCCAGGTCTGAGGCGGAATAACTCATCCAAAGATATTTGGATGGCTTGGAAAGGTTTTTATAGATCGCGAGCTTTTCTTCTTTTGCACGCAGGTCGTCAATTTTGCAGATTTCAATTCCTTTTTTATATAAGGCTGTTTTTTCATCCTCATTCAGCAGGCTTTCCGAAACGGCTGCCGCCGGAAGCAATCCGTCATTTGCGCCCAGAACGATAAGCGCCTTGATATTCCCCGCTCTTGTTCTTTGCATGGTGCCGACGATGATCTGGTCGATGGTTGGAGGAAGAAGTCCGATTTCTACGGCTTCAAACCCTGATTTCAGGATCGTGCTGTATTCTTCCGCCGAGATTTCCTCGTCGCCGATCAGTTCGACGAACTGGTCCAAAATAGCGATAATGACGCTCCAGATCTGCGAAGCCTCCTCCGCATATTCGTATAGGTTATCCTCCATCAGATATGCAATCAGTGCTTCGATCTTTTCCGGAAGCTGTGCCTTCTCTGTCAGAAAACCGTAAATAGCTGCTGTTCTCTCCCGAACCGTCTTTTTCTGCTTGAACTGAGTTTCAAAGGCGGTGATATAATCGCAAACCTGCGCTCTGATTCCATTGATCCTCCGTAAGGTTTCCTCCCCCTCGGCTTTTGCGCCATAGGTAAAATCAGTTTTCCAGCGGTTGCCTTTGATCCGGTATTTGACCGCATAGTTTTCCAGATCTTCACAGTCCTCGATGGCAATGGGGGTCAGATTGGTTTTCAGCATGCGGAAGATATCCTCATAAAGCCAGCCCCTTGCCGTGATATCGATGAGCGATGCAATGAATTCTATGGATGGATGATGCAGGATGTCCCTCTTTTTATCCAGAAATGCCGTAATGCCGTAGTCGGCGAAAACCCGCTTGATCACCGATGCCCGGGTCTCCATATCATTGCAGATGACGAGGATATCCCTGTAACGAAATCCTTCGTCCCTTATCAAATGAATGATCTTTGCGGCAGCAGTCTCCGCTTCCGCATAAAAATTGGCGGCCTGGCAAAGGGTAATGAAATTTCCCGCCGATGACTGCCGGTATGGCTGGGCATAAAGCTCCCGCTCCAGGTGCACCAGGGTTGCCGCCTTTTCACACGTCTGCTCTCCCACAGCGATCCGATAACTTTTATCGATGAGTGCTTCTTCGTATCCAATCCCGTTTTTCTCTGAAACGACCTTGAGCTTCTGCATCAGACCCCTGGTCAGATCAAACAGGTCGCTGTCCCTGCTTGCAGGCGGCATTGCGCAGCCCCCTGCTCCCGGGGAGCAGTCTGCAGTCAGAACAACGTTGACTTCCCCGGCGGTAATCATCAGCTCTTCGATGATATTCAAGGTTTTCGGGGTAAAGTAATCAAATCCGCTGATCCAGATCACCGCATTTTGAAGTAGATGAGATTGTCCGATTTTGGAAACGAATAGATTGAGGTAATCCTCGGTGTCCAGGTACTTCCCTTCAATGAGCGCTTCATATTTTTCGTAGATCCGATGAATATCCTTTAATTTTCTATGTAAGATGGAGGTGGCCTCTGTTTCCTGAATGATATTCAGAATGTCTCCGGGGGTCGCGTTAAATTGTTTCATTTCGGAAATGAGATTATTGGCCATCTCAATAAAGGATGCCTTTTGGTTCATTCCGCGGAATGCTTCGAGCTGTTCATTTTCCTCCGTAAGGATTTTGGTAAGCAGCATGTGCCTGCCGTATTTATCGATGGGTACCCGGCTGCTGCCTCCGACTTCCGACAAAACCTTGAAACCGAGTCTCGACTGGCTCATGATCTCCAGATCCATAAGTCCGTCCACGCCGAGGTAGGTAAAGGCATTGCGTTCTGCCTGCAGCGTAAACTGATCCGGTACCAACAGCAGGATTTTCTGATGCTCCCGCGTCAAGGCTCCGGCAATCCGATCAAATAAAAAATTTTCCTTATCAAGATTTTCCCGACCGTAGTAAATGTGCAGCATGGAGTTCCCTTTCTTTCTTCCGCAAGGCCTGAATAACAACCATATTGTATCATGTTTCCTTTGCAGCGGCAAACGGTAGTGTGTTACAATAAATAATGTCTGCTGAATAAATCGCATTGCGATTTATTCGCGCGGCGAAAGCCGCGCCAAAGGCATAAATATATGTTTTCATGCCTTTGGCAGCATTCTTTGATGTCTCACTGAACATGACGTTTGAAAAACGTCATGTTCAGGTGCAAGGTTTTTGTACGTTTATCTTTAAAACCTTGCACCTTCAGTGGACATTAAATCAGGACTTACTGAATTACTTTATATAAAACAGGATGAGGAGAACTCAAAGTAAAATGCTTCGATTCAACAACACAAAATACTATATCGCCGTCTTTTCAGCTGTATTTATCTGGTCGTCTGCGTTTATCGTGACAAAGGTTGCTTTGACCGGTCTCGGACCATTCACCCTCTCCGCTATCCGTATTCTGATCGCATTTATCGTTTTGCTTCCGATTGCCCTGAAGCGCGGCTTCCGGTTCAAAAATCTCTTTACCAAAAATGCTTTCCTTTACGGTATCTTCGGTTACGGTGGTAATCTGATCTTGTTAACGATTGGTCTCCTGACCTGCACCGCCAATATTTCCGCGATCATCCACGGTCTTTTTCCGGTCTTTATGATCCTTTTCGGGCATTCCATGCTGAACGAATGCATCACCAGAAACAAGGTGCTTGGCATTATTTTTTCCGTTGTCGGCGTCGTCATCGCCTCCATTGGAGATTTGTCCCAAAATTCGGGCACTACCATTCTGGGAATCCTGCTTGTTACCTTATCCGTATTGACCTGGGCCTACTATTCCGTATACTCCAAAAAAACTGCGGAAGGAATGGATACCTTTGTTTTATCGGAGATCTGTTTCGGCACCGGATTTTTATGCATCCTGCCTTTTGCAGTTCTTGAACAACTGCTCACAGACTTTTCCATGCCAAGCTCAGGAGCTGTATTCAGTCTTTTCTATCTGGGCATCATGTCCGGAGCGTTGGGGATCGTGCTTTGGAATTTCGCATTGAAAAAAATTGATTCCGGAATTGCCGGTATTTACTTTAACCTGATGCCGGTTATCGGGCTTTTCCTGGCTGTTTTCGCCCATGAACGCATCGCATTTCTCCAAGTATCCGGCTGCATTCTCATTCTTGCCGGTGTTTTCGTCTGCACGAAGCCGGGGAAATGAAATGTCTCTATGGAACCCTCCGCCCTCCATGAAAATGGGGGGCTTTTTTTTATTTGAAAAAAATTTTACAGTGATATGCAACATTTTTTAAAAAAACGCCCCCTAATATATAGGGGCTCTTTACAAGCCGCAAATTTGCATTATCAGAGGGGGATAACATGATTTTTTCGATCAATACGCTGGATGAAAATCTGAACAGTAAATTCGAAGCGATCTATTTTGCGTATTCAAAATATCTATATTCCATAGGGATCAATATCTTAAAGGATGAGCAGTATGCCGCCGACGCCCTTCAGCAATGTTTTATTAAAATTTTTGAAAATATTGAAAAGATCGGCGAGGTCAATTCGAATCAAACAAAATCCTTTATCAGCATCATCATGCGAAACGAATCAATCAATCTATTTAGAAAAAGAAAAACTATATTTAGTGTCACAGAATCGATGGATGAAACGTTATATATTATAATAGATGAGAATGCAAACACAGAGGAAATGCTGTTAAAAGCGGAACTTCGAGACGAAGTAAGATCTTATTTGGGTAAATTGAACAAAGATGAAAGCAATCTGATCATACTGAAATACGGGAAGGAATACACCAATGAAGAGATCGCCGGGGTTCTAGGCGTATCCCAGGAGGTTGTAAGGCAGAGGCTGTCGCGGGTAAGGAGAAAGCTGGCTGCACTAATCATGAATGACAGAGAGGAAGCTTAGATGAATCTTAACAGCAATGAATATGACAAGAATGGCATTTCTCCCAGCGACAGCTTTTTTGCTGCGATCGGGAAAGCTGCGGAAGAAGAGATGCTTAAGGAATGCGAGCTTTGGGAGCTGGAATCCGGGGACATCAAGATACCCGAAAAAGTGGAATCTCAAATCCTGTCGCTAGCCAGAAAACTTGAGAAAAAACAGCTGAATAAAAGGAGAGACCGGCTTATCAAGCGTTATGCGAAAACGGCTGCCGTCATTGTTCTTCTTGTTTCCATATCCTTTACCGTTTTATTTGCCAACGCAGACGCTTTACGCGGTGAATTTTTTGGTCTTATTTTTCAAAACAGCGACGCGTACGTAAAGGTCATTCCGGTGGTAACAAGCGGAGCCGGTGCGGACGCCAAAAAGAATCTCCCGTCGGATTGGAAAGAAGTGTACTATCCGGATTATCTGCCGGAGCGATATGAATTCGTGGAGGCGGAAAGCGCAGGCGACGCCAAATCCATCACCTTTCAGAATGATGAAGGGGATACACTCCTGTTAACGCAGGAGCCCTCTGCCGGAGCGGAAATCCTTGTTGACAAGGAGGGAGCCGAAACCGGAGAAACCTCCATTCAGGGCAATCCTGCATTTTGGACCTCAAAAGACGGTGAAACCACTTTGCTATGGAATCAGTATGGTTCTTTCTTTATGCTGTACGGTCCTGTTGCGCTGGATGAAATGATTCGGTTTGCAGAGCATTTATTATATGTAAATTAAAATTTCGCATGGAGCTGTAAATATCGACGAGACAGATAGCTAATTTCTGCAACAAGAAGATAACGACACTTTATTGGTTTATAATTTTCACAAAGACGAAACACCGCAGCCCGGTTCGAGCGGACATTCCAATTCCTCTCTTACCGGGCTGATTTTCTTTACAGACTGAATTCTATCTTAAATATTTGGCAGCATCCAGGAGCACCTGTTTATCCAGCACTTTTTTGTACTCCGATTCCATCTCCATCATGCCTATGTAGAAATTATACTCGTCCGCCAATTTGATAAAAACATCGGGATCGAAGCATTCCGGGCCTAAGACTCCCTTGCCGTCCCAACTGCCCTTAGCCAGCAGCTCAAATGCAATGACGGGGTTGTATGCAGTCTGTCCGACAACACAGCCGCAGCCGATCCGGGCCATCAATTCTTCGTTGTCCGAGGTCTGGTAAATGAAAACCTTCCTTTCCAGCCCGTCTTTTTTCCCGGTGACCAAGGTGCCGACGCAGCATTTGCCTTTCAGCTTATCCGCTACTTCCATCGGGCTTGGCGCAACCATTCCCACCACATCCCTCGGCGAAAGATCGGTGCCCCTCACTTTTGCGTCTTTGTCATCAAGCCTTAGCGCCCTTAGGTTTTTCAGCATGGTGATAAAGTCGCGGCCAAGGCCGTACTTGAAGCTCATCCGCTTAGCGGAATCGCCCATGAAGCGCGGAAGCATTACCATTTCTTCATGCTCCACATTCACCAGCTCCTGCTCACCGATCCCGTCGGGAAAGGTAAATAGCTCCGGTTCGGAGAACGGCTCAACGGTATAAATGCCCTTGTCCTTTTCCCATTTGAACGGCGGGTTCAGACATTCGTCAATGGTCGTCCAAATGGAAAAACCAAAGGTGATATCGTAGCCCTCCGCCGATAAGTTGCCACCATCCTTGATGCTGATTTCATCGATCTCATCAAAATAATGTTTCTGTGCAAATCTTGCGAATACATTTACTGCTCCCGGGTCCATCCCTATCCCAACAAGAGCCAACAATCCGCTTTTTTCCCAGTCTTCATGCTTCGCAAACTGGTAATCCCCCATCATGACATTGGTCTTATGATAGGGATCCGTCGGATGAGGTATGGACAAGGAAAGCGCCATATCCGCATACCGGACTCCGCATTCATAAGCAGCGTCAAACAGGGTTTCGTTAAAGCTCGGGTCACAGGCATTGAATAAAAGGTCCGCGTGATACTTTTCGATTAAGGCTTTTACCTCATCCTTGTTTCTTGCGTTCACCTTTTCAGCCGGAAATCTTGCATCGGCAATTTTCTTTGAAACTGCCTGCGCTCTTTCCAGATTGAAATCGGAAAGCACCATCAAATCCAGCCATTCTCCCTCAGGATCTCTCTGTTTTGCAATGATTGCTGCTGCTTCCCCGACTCCGCCGGTTCCCACCATTAAAATTTTCAAAATTCCGCCTCCAAACGAATTAAATTTGATTCTAATTTATCCCAACAAACAGAATTTTGCAATCCGCCAAATCTTTTCATAGAAATTTCTTAAACCGATACTCCATTTAGCGCAAAGAAGTAACACTTTTATCTGGCTGCCTGGAGCAATGCTTTTTTAGCCTGATGCTTCTTGTATTCCGACTCCATTTCCATGACGCCCATGTAATAATCATATTCATCCGCCAGCCTGATATAATCGTCGGGATCGAAGCATTCCGGGCCCAGGACGCCTTTCCCGCTCCACTTGCCGTTCGCAAGCAGCTCCAACGCCATGATCGGATTGTAAGCAGTCTGGGCGACGACGCATCCGGAACCGATTCGGGCCATCTCCTCTTCATTGTCGGTGGTCTGATAGACGAAAACTTTACGATCCAGCCCATCTTTCGTGCCGGTCACCTGGGTTCCTACGCAGCACTTCCCTTTGATCTTGTCCGCCACATCCACCGGGTTGGGTGCTACCATGCTCACCACATCCCTCGGAGTCAGATCGGTTCCCTTCACCTTGCCGTGTTTGTCGTCCAGTCCCAATGCCCTCAAATTTTTCAGCATCGTAATGAAGTCGGTGCCGAGCCCGTATTTGAAACTCATTTTCTTCGCTGCATCACCCATATATCTCGGCAGCATGACGATCTCCTCATGCTCAACGTTCACAAGCTCCTGTTCGCCGATTCCGTCCGGGAAAGTAAAGAGTTCCGGCTCCGAGAACGGTTCCACGGTATAGATCCCTTTGTCCTTCTCCCATTTGTAAGGAGGATTCAGGCACTCGTCGATGGTAGTCCAAATGGAAAATCCGAAGGTGATATCATAACCCTCCGCCGTTAAATTGCCGCCGTCCTTGATGCTGATCTCATCGATTTCATCAAAATAATGCTTCTGGGCAAATCGTGCAAATACGTTCACCGCACCCGGATCGATACCGATCCCGACGAGGGCTAAAAGACCGGATTTCTCCCATTCCTCATGCTTTGCAAACTGATAGTCACCCATCTTGATATTTGTTTTGTTATAAGGGTCCGTAGGATGCGGCACCGCAAGGCTTAGGGCCATATCCATATAGTTGATCCCGCATTCATATGCCGTATCGAACAGGCTTTCATTGAGGCTTGGATCGCAGGCATTGAACAGTAGATCTACCTTGTATTTCTCAATCAGTGCCTTCACTGCGTCCTTGTCCATTCCATCCACCTGTTCTGCTGGAAATCTGGGATCGCCGATCTTTGCGGAAACCATCTCTGCTCTTTTGAGCGTTCTGTTGGCAAGCACCATCAGTTCCAGCCATTCTCCCTTTGGGTCCCTTTGGCTCGCGATCACTGCAGCGGCTTCTCCGACTCCGCCGGTTCCGACCATTAATACTTTCATCTTCATTCCTCCAAACATTTTAGCATTCTGTAAAACACATACTATATATATTACCCAAAAGAAAAGAAATACAACATTTCCGTCACTCTCAATTCCATATGTCTAAGGGATCTGGTAAGGCAAATAACTTTTCAATCCATTTCAACTGTGATACTATGATATAAGCGCCTGTCCGAAGGGGGAACATGATGAAATCAGAAAAAGACTGTGTCTATGAATTAATCGCGACTGCTTCTTATTTAAATCAGTATAATCAATTTAAGCCGTATGCCTATCAGGTTCTTTTTGAACAGATGGCGGAACGGCATTTATTTGACCTGAATTTAAACGTGGATACCACCATGAAATATGGTCTGGCGTGGGTTTTGATTTCCATGTCCGTTGAAGTGGTAACACCCATAGAAAAAAGTATGGCTTTGTATGGAAGTACTTGGTTCTCCCAGCATAAAGGCCCCTATTTCCGCCGCGAACTGTTATTCAAGGATGCCGATGGTCAAGTGATGTTCAAGGGTTCCACCCATTCCGTTATACTGGACATTGAAAAGCGGTCCGTATTCCGCAAGAAAGAGGTTCCCTTTCAAATGCATGAGCCTACTCCGATTTTCCTTTTGGATGCTTCACCCAGTTTTAAAATGGAAGCCGATTTAAAGCCCGTTGCAGAAAGGACCGTTCAGGCCAGTCAGATCGATTGTCTTGGCCATGTGAACAATTGCCGCTACGGCGAGTTTGCTTATGATACGTTTACCGCAGAAGAGCAGGAAACCCTCAAGAATTTAAAGAGAATGGATATCAATTTTCTTTCCGAGCTTCGCGCTGCCGATCAATTTACCATGAGAAAAGCCTGTGGTGAAAATCAGATTTTCTTCCAGGGCTATAACAATACAAAAGCCGATGTATCTTTCAACATCGTCATGAAATTTAATTCTAAATAAAAAACGCTGTTGCGTTTCATATCAAACGATAGCGCCGCGCCGTGGGTGTTCTCACAGGAAACCGTCCGACCAAAGGGAGCGGTTTCCAAGAGAATACCCCTGGCAGGCGCTTAATTATTATGAAATCGCGCCGCAGCGCTTTTTTATTATTATCCGCAATAGCCAAGCGGAACTTTATGTCCGATGGCCTCCGCTACAACTGCCGCTCTTTCCGAATTAAAGTAGCCACACAGCTCGATAAAGTTGATCCCCTCCGCCACCATTCTCTGTGCCTCTACGGCAGCCATTTCTTCTTTTGCGACAATGGCAATATAGGTATTATATTCGTCACTGGTCAGCTCCAGCCTAACCACATCTTTGCTCAGATCAAATCCAAGAACGATAATTCCAAACTTACCCATGGAATCCAGAGCATTCAGCTTGGCTAGCTCTTCCTCCGAATATTTTGCATAGTTCACTTTGATTTTTCCTTCCGAAGCCATTCTGACTTCCTCAGTCTTTTCTTCATTGTAATCGCCGCAAAGATCGATCAGCTCATACCCGTCGTCGGCTAACTTCTTTGCAAGCTCCCGGGTCATTTTCATTCCGTGGACCCCTGTAAAATAGTATTGGCTTCCCGCGTCCTCATAAACTGCCGAATAGTTTTCCGGATTCAATGTTCTGGAATTCATGATAAATGCATATTTCATTCCGCTTTCCTCCCTTTTGATTTGTAGGTTTCGCCTGCTATCCCTCCAAAATATCCAATAGATCTTCCGCTTTTTCAATGATATAGTCCGGTGCATTATCACCTGTTTTCTCTCCATCACTGACAGCCAGAGCCCAGCTGACAAGTGCTGCTTTCACTCCAGCATTTTTAGCGCAAAGAATGTCAAACATACTGTCGCCGACCATGATGGCCTCTTCCGGCTTTGATCCCAACCGCTCCAGCGCGATATTCACCGGTTCCGGATCGGGCTTGTGCTTGTCCGTGTCGTCGCAGGTCACGATGGCATCAAAGTATTGCTCCATATCATATTTCTTCAGGCCCATTTCCGTCGTGCGCCATAATCGCGAGGTCACAATTCCGGTTTTATACCCTCTGGCTTTCAATTCTTCCAGCAATTCCAGAATTCCCGGAAACACTTCGATGAGTTCGATGAAGTTGCAATAGTGAAAGTCTCTGTATATTTGAGAACCTTCTTCCACCGAAATCTGAGGGAGTAACTTCTCCATAGTTACATGGAGCGGTTCTCCAAAGGTTTCGATGATATCCTCCGCAGGTCTTTCCTTACCTTCCACTGTTCGGAAGGTGTGCTGCCATGATTGCAGAATAACGTCGTTTGTATCCATGATAGTGCCGTCGAAATCGAACAGCACAGTATTGATTTTCTTCATAATGCTAATTTCTCCTTGTCGTATTTCTATTCTTATTTTAGCATCATGAAGCTTTTTAAGCAAGTCTGGGAAGCGACAATCTGGGAAGCGATGAGCTATGACGCAAAAGGGAAAGGACTTATCAAAGGGTGAATGCACACCGTCTGATAAGTCCCCGAAAGACAGAACTACTTTTTTATCGTTAACTACTTTTTATTACTATCTGTTATTATTTGATCAATGTGTATGGATCTGTGTATTCTAAGCCTAAGCTGTCTGCAACTCCCTTATAGGTGAGCTTTCCTTCGTATACGTTCAGACCCTTCATGAGAGGCTGGCTTTCAAGAACAGCTTTTTCCAATCCCTTATCGGCAA
>CAZTEH010000093.1:0-15283 GCA_964612345.1 uncultured Oscillospiraceae bacterium
GCCTCTATAAATTATGCCGGCTAACAATACAAACGATCCCGTAGCTAATATGTGCATAATGATTCCATATATTCCGCTTGCCGAACTTACTGTTACGCCCTGTATAACAGCAGTTACTACCACCAGCATCAAACCAGCCAAGGGGCCAAAGGCGAAGGTTCCAATAAAAATCGGAATGTCCGCAGGATCATACTCTAAAAAAGGTACTGGCGGGAAAATAGGAAAATGCACAAGGTAAACCAGAACTACGGAAATAGCTACCAACATTGCAATTTTTGCAAGTTTTAATGTCTTATACTGTCGATTCATTTCAAATTCCTCCTTTTAACATTCTGTCCGGCGCTTTAGAGACGTCGACAGAATTTAGGCTGGAAAATCGCAACGTTCCGTTCCGGAACTCCCTCACAAGCTTCGCTTGTGAGGCTGTCCGTTTTGCCGCTACAGCTAAAGCTGTGGCAAAAAGGCAAATCTTTAACGTTGCTGGTTTTCGTCGTCTACGTCTGCATGGATAGTATCCTGCAGCGCTTTAGATATTATTTAGGAATCTGTCAGGTATTAAAAAAACCTTGAAATTACTTTCAAGGCTTTCATCACATAATAGGAAAAATTCCCAATCTGTGTTTCTTTCATCCGGACTATACCGTCGGTATCGGAATCTAACCGATTCAACCTAATTGGCTCGCGGACTTGTAGCTTTACGCTCATTACCGCCGGTGAGGAATCGCACCTCGCCCTGAAACAGATTTACTGATATAGTATATTCCCACAATCTAATTCTGTCAAACAGAATTATTTAAAATTTTATTTAAATTCCAATGGATTCTGCTTCTGCTCTTTTTTCTTCTTCCTCAGCGGTTTGATATCCAGCTTGTAGTGCATATAGATATCTACGCTTGAAATAACAACGGCCAGCAAAGGAATCAAGGCGCACAGTGCATAAGAGTACAGGTCGTCTGCATCTTCCGTCATTTCCCGAAAGAATATCAATGAAATGGAAATCGCAAACAAGCCCACCAAAACTCTCAACGAAAGTCCGACACAAGCAGTGATCAGCTTACTCTTCCTTCCCTGGCTCCACTGATTCCTCATGAAATAATTCTTCATCCAATCCCCTCGGGAGCTGCCCCCCAGCCAGTTCAAATATGGCATCTGCGTATATCATAGCACATTTTATGAGGTTTTGTACGGTAATATACTCATTCTTTTGATGAGCAAGCTCAGGTTCGCCCGGAAAATCAGCACCGAAGGCGACGGTATTCTTTACCGCTCTGGCATAGGTGCCTCCGCCGATGACCTGCGGCTCACTGTTCACATCCCCGGTATGCTTCTTATACACATCCATCAGGGTGCGGATCATCTCGTCATCCTTTGCGATATAGATCGGGGCTTTGTGTTCCTTCTTAACAATTCCGAGATTGTATTTGTTTACCACAGGCAGAATGGAATCATATACCTGTTCTTCACTCATGGTAACCGGGTATCGGATATTAACGGTTACGGTGGCCGATTCATCGTCGATATTGATCATTCCCACATTGAAGATCAATTTGCCGGAAGGTTCATCCTCAAATCCGCAGCCGATGGAAGCGCCGCATAGGTCAAACCCAATATGGTTATTGTAAAATTCAATGAAGTCGCGCACATCTTCGTTTTCCAGGCTGATCTCATCGAAAAATTTCATTAAAACAGAAATGGCGTTCAGTCCCTTGCCCGGTCTTGCGCCGTGGGAAGAAACTCCCTGCGTGGTGATCTCCAGGTTTTTCCCGATTCCCTTGGCATTGATCTGATAGCCTGTATTCTTTCTGAACTCAGCAATCTTTTCCTTTATCAGGTCATAGGAATCCGCCTTTATTACGGATCTGGCATGATCGGCCACCATATTCGGTGCATTTCCTCCGGTCATGCTTCTCAGTGCCACGCCTTTTGCATTGGCGGCAGATTTTCCGATCTTCTTTGCAAGATCAAAGATCAGCAGACCCATCTCCCCGTGGATCGCGGGGAAATCTCCGTCGGGAGTAAAGCCGAAATCGGGGCTCTTTACCCTCTTCAGGTAGTAATCCATTCCCTTCCATCCCGTTTCCTCATCGAGTCCCAGGATCAGGCGAACCTTTTTTTCCGGAATAACTCCGGCATCCTTTAAGGCCTTCATGGCATAATAAGCGGCGATGGTAGGTCCTTTATCGTCAATGGCTCCGCGGCCGTAGATCTTGTCATCAATAAGCTGTCCTCCGAACGGATCGAAATCCCAGTCCTTTCCTTCCGGTACCACATCAAGATGGCACAGGATTCCCATAATTTCATCGCTGGTGCCGATCATCTCCCCTGCTTCGTCCAGAAGATAACCGCCAAAATCGATATGTCCGCCGTAGTTGTCGATATTTTCGGTGTCAAAGCCGTCTGCTTTCGCTTTTCTCAGCATGTATTCAAGAGACTCCTGCACGCCCAACCCAAAAGGAGCGTCACCAAGAGGTTCCGCAGCTACGCTCTTTATCGCGATCAGCTCCTGCAGGGTCTTGATCATTTCTTCCCGATTTTGCTCAATCAGATCTAAGTATTTCATTTCCATTGCATCGACCTCCCAATCATTATTGTTCTCATTCTGTGGTTTTGTAAACCGCATCAGTAGAAAATTTTCGACTGTAGAAAATTTTCTTACATCTGTGCGTTTCAACGTCCCTTACAGGGGGACTCCGACTCGCTTCGCTCGCTGCTGTCCATTTTGCCAGCCAAGCAAGCTTGGGGCAAAAGGGCAACGAGGCACTGGGTCAATTAAGCCTCGTTATATACTCGTCCCCCAGCAAATCCCTGATATCCGCCAGCGCCTGCTCTGCCCGGGACAAATGTCCCGATTCGGCAAGGGAAGGATTCTCCGGCAGGGTATCATCCAGCGGTACGATGGTATAAACGTCTTTTCCGCTCCTTTTGTATTTGTCTACCCAGACAGGGACCGCATCCATACTGACCGAGAGCACCTGCTGGGTGCTTTTCATATATTCAAGCCGAACCTGGGCTATGATGCCCTGTTCCGTATACCTGTTGTCCAGTGTCTCTGTTCTCTGGTTTGAAATAAAGTTCCCCATGGAGTAAAAAACGGGGACCTTCCTGCCGGACGCATCATCCGTAAGCATTTCCATGCCTTGGATCACATGAGGGTGGGAGGCAAAGATCACATCTGCGCCGTAACTCGCCGCTTCCATTGCCATATACTGCTGATATTCGTTGGGTGAACGCTGATATTCCTCGCCCCAATGGAAATAGCAGACCACGATCTCAGCACCATCCGCTCTGGCATCCTGTATGCTTTTCTTCACCTTCTCCAGATCCTCGTCCAACGTGTTGTAGTTAAAGGTGTTCAATAGCGACCATGCCTCGTCGGAAATTTCATTTCCATTGATCGTGGACACAGAATTGATTTCCGGAGTCTCATACAGATATGAGACAATTCCTATTTTTACATTCTTAACATCAAGAGTGGTATAATCTTTTTCACCGTCCAGGCGGGTTCCCGCCGTCTCCAGCCCTGCCGCCCGTGTTATTTCAAGTGTTCTTTTCATGCCGGAAAGGCCCTTGTCCATGATGTGGTTGTTGGCGGTCAAAGCCACGTCAAAGCCGGCTTTTTTCAATGCTGCAGCCAGACTTTCCGGGGCATTGAACACGGGATATCCTGTATACGTCCCTCCGGCAAAGGTCGTTTCCAGATTGCATAAGGCAAGATCCGCCTCTTCGATATACTTCTTTACATACTCAAAATTGTTGTCGAAATTGTAAGTTCCTGTTGCGCTTTCATATTGTGCGGGTATTTGCGGTTTATGGACCATGACATCTCCAACTGCGGATATGCTAAGGGAAACCGCTTCCTCCTGCTCCACCACCGGTGGCTTGGGCGGCTCGGCTTCCTGGTTATCCCCATGTAAAAGAGGTGGGAGTATGATCCATAGTCCCACCGCAATGATTAACCCTGCCAATATGATATAGTACTTTTTCATATGATACGTTTACTGCTCCTTAGCAGCCGAAATTAAACGGATTCTACCCCGGCGATCTCAGGATACTGCTCTTTAAGAATTCTTTCGATAACACCCTTTAAAGTCGCCTGTGCTCCCGGGCAGCCGTGACAAGCACCCTGCAGCTTTACTTTTACGATTTTGTCTGCTGTGTATTCCACAAATTCCACATCTCCGCCATCTCTCTGTAAAAACGGTCGGATGGTTTCTATCGCTGCTTTAATATTTGGTTCCATGTTTTCCTCCTTATTGCCATGCAGGCTCAACTGTATATATATGAACAAATTCACCATTTATTATGGTCTTAATAACAACGGATTTGATTGGATCTCCGTTTTCGTCAAAGGTAATATTTCCGGATGCCCCGGGGAAATTCTTTGTAGCGGCCAACTGATCCCGGATGGCCACACCATTTACCGAGGTTCCCGCAGTACCGATGGCATTGATGGCAAGCAGATAGGCATCAAAGCCAAGAGCTACCTCGCTGGGCGGTTCCGCATCCTCGCCGTATTTTTCCCTGTATGCCTTTAAAAATACGTCCGTGTTCTCCGTGATGGAAGCTTCCGGATCAAAGTATGTAGAGAAGGCAGCTCCTTCCACTGCGATTCCGCCTTCCTTAAGAAAGTCCTCGTTTTCCCAGCTGTCTGTTCCCAGGAACACCAACTGGATTCCCATTTCCTTTGCCTGCTGCATAATTCGAATCGCATCTTCGGTTTTACTGGCCAGAAGAACGACTCTGATTCCGGAATCCTTTATCTGCTGCAGCTGATTTTTAAAATCCTTCTGCTTGGACGTATATTCGATGATCTTGTCTATGGCATTTTCATCCGTCGTCAACTGGATCATCTTATCCGTAAACGTCTGTGATACGGCGGCAGCATAATCGTCATCCGCATCCCGGAATATGGCTGCATTGCTGGTCCCGATCTGTTCCACCGCATACTTAGCCAGTGCCACCCCCTGAAAGGACTCCACAAAGCAGGTTCTGAAATAGTAATCGCTGCTGCTCGTCACGAGGGGATTCGTCGATGTGATGGTGATGGCAGGGATCTTTGCTTCTGCAAAGTATTCTGCACCAACCAGAGATAGCGTGCTTCCGTGGCTTCCAAGGACCACGGATACTTTCTTGTCGATCAGGTCCTGTGCGGCGGAAGCCGCCACATCGATATCTGATTTATTGTCTGCATACACCAGTTCCACTTTTTTGCCAAGGACTTCCGGAAACAGTGCATGAGCAAGCTCAATTCCCTGCAGTTCCAGTTCCCCATGTTCCTTTTCTTTTCCTGATAACGGTTCGAACACTCCGATCTTTATAACATCCATTTCTTCCGCGTCTGCCGCGAGAAAGGTGCTCGTAAAGTTATCCAGTGTTGTGCAGCCCGTAAGCAAGGTGGACCACATAATGATAAGCATAAACAGTGCTGCGAATTGTTTCTGTTTCTTTTGCATCTTTATTCTCCCAGATAGGCCTTACGAACCTGGTCGTTGACCAGCAGTTCTTTTCCTGTTCCTGAAATGGTGATCACTCCGGTTTCCATTACATATCCATAATCGGATATTTCCAGTGCTGCTTTTGCATTCTGCTCGATGAGGAGTACGTTGACTCCTGACTGATTGATCGCTTTTATGATGCCGAAAATGCTCTTAACGATAAGCGGCGCCAGCCCTAGGGAAGGCTCATCCATCATAAGGAGCTTCGGTCTGCCCATCAGAGAACGGGCTACCGCAAGCATCTGCTGCTCTCCTCCGGAAAGGGTTCCGGCGGCCTGCCATTTTCTTTCCTCAAGACGAGGAAACAGTTCAAATACCCATTTCCGGTCCTTGGCAACCTCTGCCTTGTCATTTCTCGTATAAGCACCCAGCGCGATATTTTCATCCACCGTAAGGTCAGGAAAGACTCTCCTTCCTTCCGGCGTAAGGATCAATCCACCCTTTACGATGTCTCTCGTCTTATATTGTGAAATATCCTTTCCGTCATAGAAAACGGTACCGGTTGTTTTTGGCACCAAGCCCATGATGGCCTTGAGCGTCGTACTCTTTCCGGCTCCGTTGGCTCCTATGAGAGAGATGATCTTACCATCCTCAACATTCAGGCTGATGCCTCTCAGGGCGTGAATCCCGCCGTAGTGGACTTGTAAATCTTTAATTTCCAACATTAATCATCCACCCCCAAATAAGCTTCGATGACCTTCGGATCGTTTTGAATCTCAGCAGGATTGCCTTCTGCGATGGTAATGCCGTAATCCAATACATAGATTCTTTCGCAGATACCCATAACGAGCTGCATATGATGCTCAATCATCAGAATGGAAAGATCAAACTCATCGCGGATCCTTCCGATAAAGCGCATCAGATCGTCGGATTCCTGCGGATTCATACCGGCTGCCGGTTCGTCCAAAAGCAGGATGTGCGGATCGGTAGCCAGCGCCCTTGCTATTTCAAGACGTCGCTGCATACCATACGGCAGGGAGTAGGATTTTTCATCCTTCAAATTTGCCAATCCGACCTTTTCCAATAAAGTCATGGACTTATCGAACATTGCCTTTTCTTTTTTAGCATAGTCGGGTGTTCTCACTACGGAAGACAACCAGTTGGATTCCAGTCTTAAATGGTTGGCAATCACCACATTCTCCAGTACGGAGAGTTCTTTAAACAATCGGATATTCTGGAAGGTTCTTGCGATTCCCAGCTTGGTAATGGCACTTGGCTTTATGCCGGTGATATCCCGTTCCTCTTCTCTGCCCAAAAATATTCTGCCGACCGTAGGTTTATATACTCCGGAGATCATATTAAAAGCGGTGGTTTTACCCGCTCCGTTGGGTCCGATGAGCCCGATGATCTCATTTTTCTCAAGATGAACGTTCAGATCAGATACGGCAACAACGCCGCCGAACCGCATGGTCATATTTTCTGTTCTAAGCAAGGACATTATTTATTCACATCCTTTCTTAGTTTAATTTTTCCAAAGGAAATGTTCTTGATACTCTGAGGCAGTTCAATGAGCCATTGCCATGAAAATTCTCGGACACCCATAATCCCTCTCGGCTTAAATATGATAATAAACATAAGGAGCAGAGAGAAGACCACCATACGCAGCCCTGGGATTCCTTCAACCGCAATCGGTCCGATATCAAAGCTGCTGTCCAGGAAGCGCAGCAATTCCATAGCTGCGGTAATAACGATGGCCGCCAGTACACCGCCGGTGAGGCTTCCGATACCGCCGAATACCACGACGAGTACGATATTATAGGTCATCAGGAACCGGAACATGAGCGGGTCTACGGTTCCCATGATATTTCCAAGCAATGCTCCGCCGATTCCGGCAAAGAAGCTGGCGATTACAAAAGCGAGCAATTTGTGCTTAAAAACGTTGATTCCCATTGCTTCTGCAGCGATCTCATCTTCCCGGATCGCCTTAAATGCCATACCATAGCTGCCGTTGACCAGCCTGACCATAAAGAGTATGGTCAGGATCGCAGCAATCCAGATGCAGGCACTTAAATTCAGTTTAAAGTCGATAAAAGGGAATCCGATTTCCATTGCAGGCAAGCCCGTCAGTCCAAGGGATCCGTTTGTCACGCTCTGCAGATTTGTAAATATGATACGGATGATTTCCGCGAAGCCCAGCGTTGCGATGGCGAGATAGTCATCCTTCAATCTAAGTACCGGAGCTCCAATGATCAGCCCTGCAATTGCAGCGAACACACCGCCCAGCAATATCGCAGGAAGGAATGGCCATTCTGTATTGGCAAGCCAGGGAACGATAGGCTCCAGATAATAATTCATTTGCTTTGCCATGGGAGGCGTAGATAAAAGCGCTACGGTGTAAGCTCCGATTGCCATAAAGCCCGCATGGCCGAGGGAAAACAGTCCCAGAAATCCATTGATCAAAATCATGGAAAGGGACAAAATGATATAGATCCCACAAAGATTCAATATTCTAAGCTGGTAGTTGTCCATAAATTGATTTGCGAGGACCAGCAGCACGCCGATGACAACAATGGCGATTGCAGTGAGTATGCCGTCTCTTCTTCTTCTTTCTTTGCTCTTCACTCCACTCACCTACACTTTCTCAATTGTTGATTTACCCATCAGCCCTGACGGTTTTACGAGTAAAACAAAGATCAAAACGACGAAGGCGAAGGCATCTCTGTAACCGGACATATCCGGGATGAACGCAACCAGCATGATTTCTCCAAAGCCCAGAATTAAACCGCCGATAACGGCGCCTCTTACATCGCCGATACCGCCGATTACCGCCGCGATAAAGCACTTCAAGCCCGGCATCAAGCCTACGTATGGAGTCAATTGAGGATATTTCATGCTCCAAAGGATCGCACCTACTGCCGCAAGTCCTGAGCCGATACCAAACGTAATGGTGATGATGGTATTCACATCGATCCCCATAAGCCTTGCCGCCTCGTAATCCTTGGATACGGCGCGCATCGCCATTCCCGTCTTTGTTTTATTGATCATATAAAACAATACAAACAGCACGACCAAGGTAACAACTAAAATGGTTACGGAAACACCGGCTATTCGGAGGGATCCAATGGAGATCATGCTGTCAAATAAATCTATTGTCGGAAATGCTTTTGGTCTGCCGCCAAAGATCATAACGCCAAGATTCTCAATCAAATAAGAAGCGCCGATGGCGGATATCATGATGGCGATTCTCGGAGAATTTCTCAAAGGTCTATAAGCAAAGCGTTCTAAAACAACACCAAACAATATCGTAAAAATAATTGCGATGGGGAATGCCAAATACCATGGAACGGTAAACACCGCGACGGCATAAAATGCAAAATATGCGCCCAGCATGAAAACATCGCCATGGGCAAAGTTGATCAATCTAAGAATACCATATACCATGGTATATCCTATCGCAAGCAAGGCGTACAAGCTTCCAAGGGAAAGGGAATTCACCACCTGCTGCATGAAAGTCGGGAAGTCCATTTGGGTCATCCGAATTTCTCCTCTCTTAAATTAAATAAAGTTTGTCTGTCACTATCTAAAATAGTCTGCAAATTTAATGTTATATCATACTACAAAAGGTTAAGTTTGAAATCTCAAGCCTCATACTCGGGTCCAGGCCCTAGTGCCTTTTAACATCTAATTGCTGCATTATGATACGTAGGATATTTGCTTCCAATACAAGGCGATGGAAAGAGGCGTAACGGTGTCTACGCCGATTGACATCAACACAGTAGTGGAACAAATAGACAAGTATCATGCAGCTTTTAGGTGTTACAAGGTACTGTATAAGGACTGAAACTTCAAACCTAACAAGTCAATTGATGTGGCTTCCCTTCAGAAAGCCACATCAATATCTTTAATATATATTATCTTTCTAAATGTTTGACTAGAATGGTTCTACAAATGACTTGTAAACGAATTGACCGCCCTGGATCGTCTTGATAACGGCAGGCTTTACAGCATCTCCGTTTTCATCCAGTGTTACAAATCCGGTTGCTCCTTCGAAATCCTTTGTCTGTGCAAGAGTATCTCTCAGGGTTGGTCCGTCAACGCTTCCGGCCTTTTCAATTGTTTCGATTGCCAATAAGTAAGCATCGAAGCCTAATGCAGTTACGCCGGCAGCAAGAGTGTCTTCACCATATTTCTTGGCGAATGCGTCCAGGAATTCTCCGGTTCTGTCTGTCAACGGAGCCGCAGGATCATAGAAGCTGGAATAAACAGCTCCTTCTGCAGATTCGCCGGCAATCTGAATTACCTCAGGAGTTTCCCAAGTATCGCCGCCCAGGAATGGAATCGTAATTCCAAGCTGTCTGGCCTGTTTCATGATAAGAGCGGATTCTGTGAAGTTGCCGGGGAAGAAGATCGCTTCGGCATCAGAGTTCTTGATTGCAGTAAGCTGAGCACTGAAGTCATTATCGCCTGTATTGTAGTTTCCTACACTTGTAATACAGTTTTCATCCCCGGTCAGTTCTTTGAAAGCATCTGCGAAGAGCTTGGAAAGAGCTACGGAATAGTCGTTGGATACTTCCTGGATGATTGCGATCTTTTTATAACCGCCTTCATTGAAAGCATAATTTGCCATTACTTTACCCTGGAATGGATCGATGAAGCATACTCTGAAGTAGTATTCATTTCCAAGGGTAACGAGAGGATTTGTGCAAGAAGTTCCGATTGCAGGTACTTCCGCTTCTTTGAAAACCGGTCCTGCAGCAATTGAATTGGAGCTTCCCCAGCTTCCAAGTATGATATGCGCGCCAAAATCATCTACAAGATTTCTTGCTGCATTGGCAGATTCGATCTTGTCGGATTTGTTGTCAACATACTTGAGTTCAACAGGGATTTCTGTTCCATCGATGGTTACTGTTGGATAAAGCTCAAACGCAAGATCGATTCCTTGCTTTTCAAGCTCGCCGCCAGCAGCATTTGCGCCTGTCAAAGGTTCAAATACACCGATTAAAATCTTTTCAGGCAATGCATTTTTGTCGACGGCTTCATCACCACCGCCGCATCCGGTCAAGAACGCAGACAGCATCAGTACGGCCACCAATAATAATGAGATTTTTTTCATTACGTGTCCTCCTTCAATAGTTGCACACTTCGCAACTTAGATTAAATAACCAGCTTGTCCCTTCTTGCTTTTCAGCGGCAAGAGACAACCCTTTCCATTATACCAATTTCATAGGAAAAGTAAATAGGAAGGCTTATCAAATCACAGCGGAAGTGGCGAAAACCCATGTGGATGAATAATTTTTACAATTATTTCTAATAATCTGATTGAATCCATTCGTTCGGGTTATATAATACTACATAACAGAAAAATTAGCAGTCGAAATCTACAATGTTAAGATTTGCCTTTTTGCCGCAGCTTTAGCTGCAATGGCAAAACGGACAGCAGCGCAAGACTTGCGCTGGAGTTCCGGAACGGAACGTTGCCTTTATTCCGCAGCTTAAGCTGCAGTGGAATAAAGGACAGCGTAGCAAGCATAAAGCTTGCGGAGGAGTTCCTGAAAGGAACGTTGTGATTTCCATGCATAAGTTCGCCAACAATTTGCTTCAAACGGAAGAATTCCTTACGGCTGAAGCCGAGGAATTCCCGTATGGCACCTACCAAACATTTGCCATGCAAATGTGGTTAGGTGCGTAAAATTGGGCGAGCTAAGATCAGAAGTGAGAGGAGAATAGAAAAATGTTGTGGAAATGTTCAGTTTGCGGTTTTATGCACGATGGAGATACTCCGCCGGATGTATGTCCGAAATGCGGTGCTCCGAAAGAGAAATTCAATGCTCTATCCGATGAAGAGGCACAGAAAGTCTATGCTTCCGACCGGACAAACGATATTCACATGGAAATCATTAAGCTGGCAATGAAAATCAAAGAGCTGGCAAAGGAAGGGATCGAAATCAATCTGGATCCGCCTTGTGTGGCCCTTTTCCATCAGGCAAAAGACGAAGCCTGGATCATCAAACAAAGATCAAAGGCCGAGATTGCGGGACATATGTCAAGAGGCAAATGGTAAAACAATAAACTTTGTATAATTTTCGTGTTCGCTTCCAAACTATGTACATGGAGGTGATTATTTTGCAAGGACAATTGAGTCAAAAAGAAAGAATGCTTTTAGAAGATTTGAAAAAGGAAGAGGATCTCTGCGTCGTAAAATATCAGAACTTTGCGCAGCAGGCACAGGATTCCCAATTAAGTCAGCTGTTCAACAAGCTCGCGGGCGAGGAGCAGAAGCATTACGATACCGTTAACCAGCTTTTGCAAAGCGGAGGCAGTCAGAGCGGGAAGCAGCAGCCAAGTGGCAAGCCAGGTCAGACTACAGCTCAAATCAACCTGGGTCAGACCAGCTCGAGCGGCGGCTCAGATAAATACCTGCTGCAGGATATGCTTTCAACGGAAAAGTACGTATCCAGCGCCTATAATACCAGCGTCTTCGAATCTGCACAGCCAAATGTGAGACAGGCGCTTCAGCAGATCCAGCAGGATGAGCAAAACCATGGCGAACAGCTTTACCAATATATGAGCAGTCATGGCATGTATCAAACGCAGTAAATCTTTTTAATCTCCCAAATACAATTTAAAACCATGCAACAAAAAACTATATAGCGATATTGTCGCTATATAGTTTTTTTATTTCCTTATTTTTCGCAGACGCCCTTCGTTATTTGAATAATTTAATGGTTCCCGCGTCATTCAAATGACGCAGTAACGACAGCGCGATCGGGAATCCGAACAGTCCAATGACACCAAATAAATTGGCTCCGATAAAGATACACATTAAAGTCACCACCGGGTGCAGCCCCAATTGACTTCCAACGATCTTGGGCTCAAGGATATTCCTGACCACTAAAACAATAACATACACAACCAGTAAGCTCAGCGCGGTTTGATAATTTCCCTGGAATAAAGTTACAATTGTCCATGGTATCATAATACCTCCGGTTCCCAGAACCGGTAAAATATCAAATACAGAAATCAGTAAGGCGACCAAAACCGCATTTGGAATTCCGATCACAGTTAGACCAATTGACAACTCCACAAACGTAATTGACATGATAAGCGCATAAGAACGAATTACGACGAACAGCGTCCCGACAATGTACCGCTTAATACTGAGAATGACCTCTCTTCCTTTATCAGAAAACTGTCTTAGAACAAATCTCGATAAAGCATCGTAATCCAATGCTATGAAAAAGGTTGAAATGATCATCAATAATACTTTAATTAAAAAACCGGGAAGAGATAATGTAAAGTTCGAGAGCGTACCAACGATTGTCAAAGAAATATTCGTTACATTGTTTCCCAGTAGCTCTACAAACTGATCAAATCCTTCATTAAGTGCTCCAACGAGCGCGGGGTCCATGCGGAACAGCGCCTGTTCGATCCCATTAAACGTCGAATTGAGAAATGGCTCCAATTGAGTTTCATATATGACCGGTATTTGTGATATGACTGATGTGACCGATGAAACCAACTTAACACCGAGTAATGAAATCAGAACCCCGATTGTGCAGTAGAATAAAAGTACCAGTATTAATGCAATCGGTTTATATGGAAGTTTAAGTTTTGATGACAGATACCTTGTCGGTGTTTTCAGCAAATATGCGATCACAAATGCAAACAAGAATGGACTGACTAATCCAAGTGCATATTTTAACGCAACATAAACAATGAGAATTATAAGTATCCCGTAAACTACATTTACTATAAAATTTTTTCTTTTAACATATTGCGATTGCATAAATTCCTCCGGTCGATTTTAACTTACTCCGTTTATTTGCACACGATCCTGACGTTTGGAGAATTTGTTACGAATACGATGGTTGCATAGCAAAGGTCGAATTCCACGATATCGCCCACCTTGAATTCTCTTTCCGCATCCTCGACATCGATAATCAGATGATCACTGCTTGCGCCTATCACTTCAATGCCCTTGTCCCTCGGATAAATCATGCCGGGATAAGCGAGATCGACTTTACCGATCCCAAGAAGTGCTCTTTTTCTTATCCCGCGATCCACGTAGGTTTCCACGTTGCCGAAGGCATCAAAGGACAGCTGTCCCACCGGATAGCTCGGTTTGTCTTTCAATTCGATGATTTGAGCCTTTAAAGTAAAGGCGTCCTGATACATAAAGCTCATATCCAGACGGAATAGATCCTTCAGGTCTTTGGCGAGGATGATCCCTTCCCCCATTCTGAGGTTGTTGATTCTCTTCGGCATGGTATTGTTGAGCACCATCGGGAAGGAGGTGGTCGCTCCGCCGGAGATGATGTCCAGCTGTCTGCCAATTGCCTTTTCGATCATTTCCGCATCGGCGATCAGTTCGTTCATCTTTTCCGGAGTTGCCAGAACGGATCCATAACAGCCCAGATTCGTGCCGACTCCCGCAAGATACAGGCCGTCGCATTCTTTTTCTACCATCAGCGCCGCATCCAGAAGCTCCTTCTTATCCCAGAAGCCCTCACGGAGATCTCCAAGGTCGATCATGATCACTACTTTATGAACCTTGCCCTGTTTCAGTGCTTCTTTGTTTAATGCTTTCAGCACTTCCACTTCGCTGTTCAGGCTGATATCGGTGATTCTGATTGCTTCCTCGATCTCGCTCAGCATGGGAACACGGATCAGCATATAAGTAGCTTTGATGCCGTAATCGATACAGCCCTGGATCTGCTCAAGACGCGAGGATGCAATAAAATCACAGCCTGCATCAGCAAATTGCTTTGCTCCTTCCGGAATTCCCGTAAAGCCCTTGATGACCCCGGCAAGTCCGATTCCCAGCTTGCCGCAGCGTTCAACAGCCTGATCGATGTTGTTTCTGAATTTCTTTCGGTCCAGCTCTACCATTGGATATCTTGCTTCCGAATTGCTCATTTGTTTTGTCTCCTCTTGATTAAATAAATTTATTTTATTATAACCTGTTTTATGGACTAAGAATCAATTCCCTTATTGGAATCAACGAACCGCTTGATTTTCTTTCCGGTGGTTTTTTCAAACTCATCTTTTCGGACGTCGATCTTTCTGATTCGCATAAAGAAAGGCAGCTGACTGTTTAAAACATCGATTTCCTTCCAGATAAGCGCAGCCACTTCTTCATCGGTATAGTTTTCTCCGAGGGCTTCCTTCACTTCTTCATAATCCGCTCTGATGCTGGCGAATATCTGAGTTTCGCCGGTTTCGTCGCTGTCCCTGCCCCAGACCAGACATTCATCCACATAAGGAATCTTCCCGAGATAATTCTCTATTTCTTCCGGGTATACATTCTTACCGTTCTTGGTAATGATCACGTTCTTGATTCTTCCTGTGATATGGACAAAATGATCTTCATCGAGATATCCCAGATCTCCCGTATGGAACCATCCGTCCCTGAGAACCTCTGCACTCGCTTCGGGATTCTTGTAATATCCCAGCATGATGTTGCCGCCCTTTGCGCAGATTTCTCCGATTCCCGTTTCCGGATTCGGCTCGTGGATTTTCAGTTCAAATCCCGGCGGCGGGTAACCGGCCGCACTATTTTTCGGAAATTTATCCGGATTCAGCGCGCAGATGGGTGCGCATTCGGTCAGGCCGTAGCCCTGTACCGCGTTGATGCCGAAGTCCCGGATGCCCTGCAGCACGTCAGGATCGATGGCAGCTCCACCACATATGATGATCTTCATTCTTCCGCCGAATAAGGCCTGGATCTGCTTGAAGAAGATCGGTGCCAGATCGATTCCGATTTTCTTTGTCTTTTTATTAATGGCAATCACTTTTTTTAAAGTATCGGCTTTGCCGGATTTCTTCGCATTCTGCCAGATTTTTTTATA
>CAZTEH010000094.1:0-15180 GCA_964612345.1 uncultured Oscillospiraceae bacterium
CAAAGGTAAGAGTCGAGAAAAAATCTGAAACGAAAACTGAAAGAAAAGAAGAAAAGATTCAGAAGTATGAACCTTCCTATAAACCGGAAAGAACTCCGAGAGTTGAACCGGAAAGAACGCAAAGAACCGAACCGGAAAGAACGCCGAGAGTTGAACCGGAAAGAAGAGAAGAGAGAAGAGAAAAGAGGATGGATCGCCCAAGACAGACCGGCGAGACTACCTTTGAAAGCAGCTTTTCAATCAGAGAAAAGCCGGCCGATCTGGTTGACCTGACTGGTCATGTGGCAGAAACCTTCCTGAAAGAAATCACAGAGAAGATGGGCCTCAGCTTAAAGATCACAGTTCAGGGCAACGACAGCTGTATTTATGTAGAAATGGACGGGAGAGATTCCGGAACCATTATCGGAAAAAGAGGACAGACACTTGACGCGATCCAATATCTGACAAGCCTTGTCGTCAACAAGGATAAGGAAAAGTATCAGAGAGTCGTGGTCGATGCCGAGAACTACAGAGAAAAAAGAGAAAGAACTCTGGAGCAGCTTGCCAACCGATTGGCCGACAAGGTTATCAAATCAAGAAAGAGCGTTCGGCTCGAGCCGATGAATCCATATGAAAGAAAGGTGATTCATGCTACACTTCAGTCCAACCCGAAGGTGACGACAAGAAGTGAAGGAGAAGAACCGTATAGAAGAGTTCTCATCGAGCTGAAATAATAGGAAGAGCAGGGCTGTCTTAAGAATAAAATTAAGGGAGCCCTTTTCTATTAATCACGACAGTTTTCTTCATTCGCCGGTGGCAGTCGAAATCAACAAATCAAAGATTTGTGATTTCCATGCATAAGTTCGCCGACAATTTGTTCCACAAATTGGGCGAGCTAGTAGCGGAGCGCATCATTCAGAAGACTGTTGTGATTCAAGGCGCAAGTGTAAGAGCAGGGAGGGAATGAGATAATGGAAGATACTATTGCGGCCATCGCCACTGCTTACGGCGAGGGAGGAATCGGAATCATCAGGCTAAGTGGGGAAGAAGCGAAAACCATTCTTGATAAGATCTTCGTTTCCAAGCGCAGCCAGCATAAAGAGTCTATTGATAATAGACGATTCTATTACGGGCATATCGTGGATCCCTCGAGCAGTCAGATCATCGACGAGGTATTGACGGTCTATATGAGGGCGCCAGAAACCTATACAACCGAGGACGTAGTGGAAATCTACTGCCATGGCAGTATCGTCGCATTGCGGAAAACCTTGGCCCTGGCATTGCGAAACGGAGCAAGATTGGCAGAACGAGGAGAATTTACGAAACGGGCTTTTCTGAACGGACGCCTTGACCTGTCTCAGGCCGAGGCCGTCATTGATATTGTTAAGGCAAAGACGGATAAATCCTTCGATGTAGCGCTGAGTCAGATGGAGGGCGCGCTGTCGGAGCGAGTGAAGGAAATTCGACAGGTGCTGATGGACCTGCTCGTGGATATCACGGTTAATCTGGATTATCCGGATGAAGATATCGAATTAATGACTTATAAAAAGCTTACAGAAAGTACAACGTCGATAGGCGATATGATTGATAAACTGCTGTCTACAGCAGGCACGGGTCGTATCGTCCGGGATGGACTCAATATCGCGATCATCGGGAAGCCCAACGTGGGAAAATCATCTTTGATGAACGCTTTATTAAAGGAAGCAAGAGCAATCGTAACGGAAATTCCGGGTACGACACGAGATACCATCGAGGAAGTGATCAGCATAAAGGATATACCGGTCAAGCTGACCGACACGGCGGGAATCAGGGAAACGGAAGATCAGATTGAACGAATCGGAATTGAAAAAAGCAAGGAATCTTTTAATCGCGCAGATTTGATTATTTTTCTCATTGACGGCAGCAGCCCGCTCTCCAAGGAAGATCGAAAAATCATGTCAAAACTCAATGGCAGAAAAGTCATCATCCTGGTGAATAAAACAGATCTGGGCGTGCAGGCGGAAGAAGAGGAACTTAAAATCACACTGCCCCATGCCAGAATGATCAAGGCAGCAATCAAAGACAATATAGGGATTGAAGAATTGGAGCAGGAAATCGTATCCCTGGTCTATGGAGGGCAGATCAAACAGGAGGAGAGCCTCCTCGTTACAAACGTGAGGCATATGGAGCTTTTGGAAAAGGCGAGAGCTGCCATTGGCGACGCTCTTGTGATGGCGGAAAATACAGAGGCGCTGGACTTTATCGAAGTAGATGTCCGCCGTTGCTGGGAACTTTTGGGAGAGATCATCGGTGAGTCTGTAACGGAAGATATCATCGATCAGGTATTTGCAAGATTCTGCTTAGGAAAGTAAAATGTAAGGATAATCTAACAAAAATAGTCGCACTTTTTGTATTATCATTCTCTCGGTCGTATTCTTTGGGACGGAAAACAAACGGACAACTTATGACGGTGTTTTCCGTAACGACTTCGTCATTGTCCAAAGAATTAACTCCCTCAAAAAGATAATAAGACAAAAGTACTCCAATATTTTCTTTTAGATTATCCTTTCATTCGAGTTAAATAACTGATAGATTAATAACAGGAATACATGCCAGTTAAAAGAAATAGTATGCTGGCAGTTGTAACAAGATTGGAAGCTTGTTTTAGACAGGAAGGAATTATGAACTACTTTATTTTAGATGAATATGATGTGATCGTCATCGGAGCGGGTCATGCCGGCTGTGAAGCGGGTTTGGCGGCGGCCAGAATGGGGCAAAAAACGTTAATGCTTTCAATCAATCTGGAATCGGTGGCGATGATGGCCTGCAACCCTTCGATCGGCGGAACCGGCAAGGGGCATTTGGTTCGTGAAATCGATGCGCTTGGCGGTGAAATGGGAATCAATATCGATAAAGCCTTTATTCAAAGCAAGATGCTGAATACGGCAAAGGGTCCCGCGGTCCATTCCCTCAGAGCACAGGCGGATAAAGCCATATACCATGAGGAAATGAAAAGGACGCTGGAAAAGCAGGAGAATCTGGATTTAAAGCAGGGGGAAGCCGTGGATCTCATGATCGAAAACGGTGTGGTCACTGGTGTTATTCTGAAGACCGGTGCCGCATATCAAGCGAAAGCGGTGATTCTGGCGACCGGCACTTTTCTTAGCGGGAAGATCTTTATCGGGGAATGGTCTTATGAAAGCGGACCAAACGGATTGTCCCCATCGGTTGAACTGGCGGAAAATTTAAAACGATACGGGCTGATCCTGCGTCGATTTAAAACCGGAACTCCGGCAAGGGCCTTGGGCCGCTCTTTGAACCACAGTAAAATGGCCGAACAGCCCGGAGATGATAAGATCGTACCATTCTCCTTTATGAATGACGAGCTTCAGAAGGATCAAGTATCCTGCTGGCTGACCTATACAAATGAAAACACGCACAAAGTGATTCGGGACAATTTTTCCCGTTCTGCATTGTTTGGCGGACAGATCGAAGGAATCGGACCAAGATATTGTCCATCCATCGAGGACAAGGTCAATCGATTTTCCGATAAGGAACGACATCAGCTCTTTATTGAACCGGAAGGTCTGTCAACAGACGAGGTCTATATTCAGGGAATGTCATCCAGCTTGCCGGAGGATGTTCAGGTTGCATTTTACAGAACCATAGCGGGATTGGAGAATCTGAAAATCGTTCGTCCGGCTTATGCCATCGAATATGACAGCATCGACCCACTGGAGCTGAATATGATGCTGGAGCACAGAAAAATTCGGAACCTTTACTGTGCAGGGCAATTTAACGGAAGCTCCGGCTATGAAGAAGCCGCAGCCCAGGGATTGATGGCCGGTATCAACGCAGCATTAAAGCTGGGTGGGAAAGAACCTTTTGTTTTGGATCGTTCGGAAGCATATATCGGGGTACTCATTGATGACCTTGTGACCAAGGGCACCAATGAACCATATCGGATCATGACGTCAAGAGCGGAATACAGGCTGGTCTTAAGACAGGACAATGCGGACCTCAGACTGACGGAGAAATCATACAACGCCGGCCTGGCTTCAGAAGAGAGATATCGCAGGTTTGCAAACACAAAGGAAGCCGTGGAAAAGGAACTTGAGCGGATGGAAAATATCTCTGTCCTTCCAAGCGAAATCAGAGGATTTTTAGTGAAGCACAACAGCACACCGCTCCAAAATAGAATTTCCCTGGTGGAATTGCTCAAGCGTCCGGAAATAAATTATGAGATCCTTGCAGAGATAGACCCGGAAAGACCAAAGCTTTCTCAGCATGCGATTACACAGCTGGAGGTTCAGATCAAATATCAGGGATATATCGTGAAACAGCTGCAGCAGATTGAAAAGTTTAAAAAACTGGAGAACAGAAAGCTATCAGCGGAATTTGACTATGATCAGGTCGATGGCCTCCGAATCGAAGCAAGGCAGAAACTGAATCAATTAAAACCGATCTCTGTGGGACAGGCATCCAGAATCTCCGGCGTGTCGCCTGCAGACATCAATGTATTGCTCATCCATTTTGAAAAGCAGAGAAGAAGGTAAGTAATGAAGCAATTGATCGAAGCCCTGGAAGATATGAATATTGCATATCATGAAGATATGCTGCGGCAGTTCCAAAAATACATGGAACTGATTTTGGAATGGAATGATAAAGTCAATCTCACATCGATCACACAACCGGATGAGTTTATAAAAAAGCATTATATCGACTCCATTGCCATTTGCACCTTTCCCCAAATGAAAGAGACGAAGAAGATAATCGATGTTGGCACGGGCGCAGGTTTTCCGGGAATTCCGCTGGCGATCCTTTATCCGGAAAAGAAGTTTCTGCTTATGGACTCTTTGAATAAAAGGGTCAAGATAATCGAGGAGCTATCAAGGGAAATCGGATTGCGAAACGTGACCTTCCGCCATGATCGGGCCGAAGAGCTGGCACAGAACAAGAACTATCGGGAGCAATTTGATCTATGCGTTTCGCGGGCGGTAGCCAATCTGGCTGTACTGTCGGAATACTGTCTTCCGTTTGTGAGAGTTGATGGCTGGTTTGCTGCATATAAAACGGTCGCGGCAGAGGAAGAGCTGAAAGAGAGCCTTCGCGCAATGGAGCTTCTGGGAGGAAGACTGGAAGAAAATAAGCAGCTAAATATAAAGGGCTATGACCTGGATCACAGGATCCTATTGATCAAAAAGGTCAAAAAAACCTTATCGAAATATCCGAGAAAAGCGGGAACTCCTGCGAAAGAGCCTCTGAAATGATGATTTCAGGGGTTTTTTGTTGAATGAAACAGCTTTCCATAGGGACAAGCATGCTGGTACTATGGAATTAGTAGGAATCTACTAAGAGAAGCAGCAGTATCTTCGGCAAAGAAGGGGGGATTATCATGTTTTTAAAGAAATCGGACCAGTTGGATATTCCGATTGAATTGATCAGTGCCAATCCGGATCAGCCAAGAAAAACCTTTATGGATAAAGAGCTTTTGGAATTAAGTGATTCGATCAAAGAATTCGGCGTCATTCAGCCGATTATCGTAAAGAGAGACAATAAGGGGTTGTACATAATAATAGCAGGGGAAAGACGCTTAAAAGCAGCTGCGTTGGCAGGGCTGAAAAAAATACCGGCGATTGTTCGGGATGCCGATGACAGAGATTCTGCGCTTCTGGCTTTGGTTGAAAACGTTCAGCGGGAAGACCTCAACTATATTGAAGAAGCGGCGGCGTATAAACGGCTGATGGAGGAACACGGACTCACCCAGACGGAAATTGCAAAGCGAGTCGGTAAACAGCAGTCTACCATTTCAAATAAGATCAGAATTCTTTCCTTGCCGGTGGACATCCAGCACGTGCTGGCTGAAAACCAATTGACGGAGCGGCATGCAAGGGCGCTGCTGAAGGTCAGTGATGAAGCGGTCAGAAAACAGATTTTGGGAAGGATCGTAGAACATAACTTAAATGTAAAGCAGACGGAGAAGCTGATCGAAGATGTTATGAGAAAGCAGGAGGAAGAGAAGCGAAAAGGCGAAAAGCTGAGGTTCATCAATTACCGGATCTATTTGAACACATTGAAAAAGGCATTTTCCACAATATCCGAAATCGAAAAGAATGCGAAATTCTATCAGGAGGACAAAGGGGACTTCCTCGAGGTAAGGATATTAATACCAAAAAAAGAAAATAAAACCAATTTGTTCGCTGCAGATTGAAATCCCAATCTGTTTAAAGGTTTCCCGTGACATGTTTCACGTGAAACCTTTTTTCGTTGAAAAAACATATGGTGAAAAAATCCGGGATAGTATATAATAAAAAAGTAACTGGAATATATAGGAGCTGCTGAACAAACCAAAGATTACTGAAAAGGTTTGTTCACTGCCGGATATAATCCGGCAGAAGCAAGTCAAAATATGGACAGTGGTTGCTTATCAGCTCCTATTTATCGGCATGCTGAACCAAAGGTGGAAGACAAGTAGTTCTCACCTTTGCATGAAATAATAGGTTTTAAAGAACTATGATAAACCTATCATTTCATGGATTCAAAAAAGGCACTAAAGATTGGAACTTAGCCTTTGTTGAATTATTCAGCAAGCCCTATATTAGGACATTGAAAATCCAAATACATTAGGAGGGAAAAGTTTTGGGAAAAGCCATAGCAATATTCAATCAAAAGGGCGGAGTTGGAAAAACAACAACGAATATTAATCTAGCAGCTTGCCTGGCATTAAAGGGCAAGAAAATATTGATTTTAGATATTGATCCTCAGGGAAACACAACGAGCGGAATGGGCATCTCTAAGAAGGGGCTGGAAAAGACCATGTACGAGGTTTTGATCAGCGACAAACTGGAGCCTGCCGACGCCATAATACCTACGCGGATAAAAAATCTGGACATCATACCTGCCAGTGTGCAGCTTGCCGGAGCAGAAATTGAGTTGGTACAATTGGAAGGAAGAGAAAAGAGGCTGAAGAAGGCCTTGGATAAAATCAAAGGAAATTACGACTACATATTTATCGATTGTCCGCCATCCCTTGGACTGCTTACGATAAACTCTCTGACAGCAGTTGACAGCGTATTGATTCCAATCCAATGCGAGTTTTATGCATTGGAGGGAGTCAGCCAGTTAATGAGTACGGTTGAGTTGGTTAAAAAGAACATGAATGCGAAGCTTGAGATCCAGGGTGTAATTTTAAGCATGTTTGACGGAAGAACAAACCTGTCGATTCAAGTTGTCGAAGAAGTTAAGAAATACTTTAAGGAAAAGGTTTATACGACAGTGATTCCAAGAAACGTAAGGCTTGCAGAAGCGCCAAGCTATGGAATGCCGATTACAGAGTATGATCCGAAATCCAAGGGTGCGGAGGCCTACTTTGAATTTGCCGAGGAATTTTTGGAACTGGAAGGTGAACAATAATGGCCGCGCCAAAAGGAAGAGGACTAGGGAAAGGACTGGAAGCGCTATTTAACGAAGTTGAAATAAATATGCATGAAACAGACCGATCCACAGACAGTCATGAAGGGATCCTGTTCCTTGATCTAAATGATATCAAACCGAACTCGAAACAGCCAAGAAAGAACTTCCCGGATGAAAAGATCGACGAACTGGCCAGATCCATTGAAACACATGGAATAATACAGCCGATCATGGTCCGGCCTGCAGGGGAAGGCTACGAGATCGTGGCGGGAGAGCGCAGATGGAGAGCAGCAAGAAGAACCTCTTTAAAGCAGATTCCTTGCATTGTCAGGGAGCTTAGCGAAGAGCAAAATATGCTGGTGGCTATCATTGAGAACATGCAGCGAGAAGATTTAAATCCAATGGAAGAAGCCGAGGCATTGAATCAGATGATAACAAACTTCGGGCTAACACAGGAAGAGGTTTCAAAAAGCGTTGGAAAAAGCAGACCATATATCACAAATGCATTAAGACTGCTGAAACTCCCCGCTGAAATACAGGAAATGGTAGTACAGGGCAACCTTACAAACGGACACGCCAGAGCGATCGCCGGGATTAAAGAAGAGAAGACGCAGCTTCATTTAGCAAGACGTGTTGTGAAAGAGGGTCTTTCGGTCAGAGAAACAGAAGTGCTGGCAAACAAAGAGCACGATGGAGCAAACAAGAAGCCGGCGAAAGCGAAGCCGAGAGCAAAAAACCGCGAAATCACAGACATGGAAGAAGAACTTAAAACCGCTCTGGGCACTAAGGTAGCAATTAATCATGGGACAAGACGAGGTAAAATTGAAATAGAATACTACAGCCGAGAAGAGCTGGAACGATTACTGGAAATGCTACTTAGCCTTAAATAGTATTGAAATATCAACGTTGATTAATAGTGTTTCACGTGAAACACTATTTTTTTTAGCTAATAGGAAAAATCTTTCCTATTAGCTAAAAAGGGGTGTGCAGAGGGGGCACCCCTCGCCGATGAAGGAGGGTGCTCAGGCTGCTTGCAGCCGCCGCCTTTTTGCCCCAGGCTTGCCTGGTTTGGCAAAACGGACAGCAGCGAGCATAGCGAGTCGGAGGTGCAGCCGTTGGGTTCCCTAGCGGAGTGGCGAAGCCACTCTTTTTAGGAAAAATCACAGAGGTGGAGGTGAATTATGTACATCAGACAGGAACAACCTGAGGATTACGAGGAAATCTACAAGTTAGTTAAAATCGCATTTGAAACTGCGGCTGTGAAAGATGGAGATGAGCAGGATTATGTGGCTGAACTGCGAAACGGCAGTTGCTATATTCCTGATTTGGCACTTGTTGCGGTTGAGGGAAATATTCTCATAGGACATATCATGCTGACGGGGACAGAGCTTATTTCCGGTGAAGAATGCCACGGAGAACTTGTATTATCTCCTCTTAGTGTTGCGCTGCAGCACCGGAAGCAGGGGATCGGCGGAGCGTTGATAACAGAGTGTCTCCGGATCGCCAGGGAAAAGGGGTATTCTGCGGTGTTTCTTTGTGGGGATCCCGAATATTATAAACGCTATGGTTTCCGAAGCGCTTCTGACTTTGGGATACGAAATGCAGGGAATCTCCCGCAAAGATATGTCATGACGTATGAGCTATATCCGAATGCATTGAAAAATAAGGCCGGCAGCATCAACATCGTTTAATCGGAACAGACATCAAAGAGCAGAATCGTCGGCAGCTGCATAGTATGAAGAAGAAGTGACAGGATCACCTTCTAATACTTTCGGAGGTGCGATATGATATATCTGGATAATGGAGCCACGAGCTTCCCAAAGCCAAAGGGAATGCTTCGCGCTATGAATGAATGCTTGCTCGACTACTGCGGCAACCCCGGGAGATCGGGACATCGTATGTCAATGCGGACAGGCGAAGAAATTTACAAGGCAAGAAACAAGCTGGGAAAATTGTTTCATATTGAAGACTGCAGCCGGATCGTATTTACTTCCAACACCACGGAAGCTTTGAATTTAGGCTTGAAAGGCCTTTTAAAAAGCGGCGATCATGTGATAACATCCGCCATGGAACACAATTCGGTCCTCCGCCCGCTAAAGGCGCTGGAAGGCTGCGGAGTAGAGACAACGATTGTAAACTGCTCCGAAGACGGCACCTTGAATATGGAAATTCTGAAGAATGAAGTTAAGGAGAATACCAAGCTGATTGTCTGTACCCACGCATCCAATGTGACGGGAACGATCATGCCGGTGAAAGAAATCGGAGCGCTTGCAAAGCTGAATGATATTCTCTTTATGGTGGATGCAGCGCAAAGTGCAGGCTGTGTGCCGATCGATGTAAATGGTATGAATATTGATCTCCTTGCATTGCCGGGGCATAAAGGCTTACTCGGTCCCATGGGTACGGGAATGCTGTTTGTCAGAGAGAACGTCGATATAAAACCATTAAAAGAAGGAGGCACGGGAACGAAATCAAGAGAGCTGGACCAGCCGGCCGAATTCCCCGATGGTTACGAAGCGGGAACGGTCAATGCTCCAGGCATCATCGGATTGGGATTCTCTTCCAATTATATTTTGGGACTCGGCGTTGAGAATATCCGGAACTATGAGGAAGAGCTCATCTCTATTTTGGATGAAGCGCTGCGAAATATGAGCGGTGCGAAGGTATATGGTCCGTGGAACTGCAGAAAAAAGACCGGAATAGTAACCTTCAACCTGAACAATTTGGGCTGCGAGGAGGTCTGTGACAGGTTGAACAACTATGGGATTGCATCAAGGGGAGGATACCACTGTGCGGCATTGGCACATAAGACAATCGGAACCTACGATACCGGCGCTGTCCGGTTAAGCGTAGGACCATTCAATACGAAAAGAGAAATCAAGAGGGCGGTAGAAGCCATATACCAAATACAAAAAGTATGATATAATTGTATCATTATTTTTTATCAGACGATAGAAATCTACAAATCAACGTCCGCAAGCGGACTCCTCCACAAGCGGAGCTTGCTACGCTGTCCGTTTTGCCTAGCCAAGCAAGCTTGGGGCAAAAAGGCATCGATTTGTGATTTCTCAGCCTAAATTCTGTCAGCGGTGCTGAAGCACCGGACAGAATGTTAAATGAAAGAAAAGGAACTCGAAGGGGAAAAAAGATGAAGATTCAAGTAATTAACGGACCGAATATGAATATGCTGGGAATACGTGAACCTGAAATCTACGGCTCTCTCACGCTGGAAGAGATCAATCGCCAACTGATGCAGAAGGGAGAGGCGCTGGGTATTGAATTAAGCTTTTACCAGTCCAATCATGAAGGAGATCTCATTGATAAAATCCAGGACTGTTACGAAAAGGTGGACGGCTTTGTTATCAATCCCGGCGCATACACCCATTACAGTATTGCGATTCGGGATGCCATTTCTGCGGTAGGAATTCCTGCAGTGGAAGTCCATCTCAGCGACATCAACACCAGAGAAGACTTTCGCAAAATTTCCGTGATAAAGAACGTCTGCATTAAACAAATCTGGGGCAAGGGGATCAATTCCTATACGGAAGCCCTGGAATTCCTTTCAAGGAAACTTGAAAAATAAATCAACGAAAAAGCCGGGGCCAGGAGGAACAGAAAAATGCCAATCAGACAAAACCCATCCTTGATGCGGGAAGTAATCGAGAATATGGACTATATGGTCAGGATAATGGATGCCGACCATAAGGTTATTTATATGAATAAAAAAATGCGGGAAAAATTCGGACATACTTTGGGCCATATCTGCTTTTCTTTGCTGGGGAGAACGGATAAATGCGAACATTGTGTTACGAGCGAAACCATGGAAACCGGGAAACCCGGGATGAAGAATGTTCCCATCGGAGACAAGTTTTATAATGTGATATCCTCACCGGTGAGCGTCGAAGACGGCCACCTGTATTCCATCGAACTGCTCAGTGATATCACGGATCAGAAAAAGATCGAAGACGAGCTCCTAAATCATTACGAAAAACTGAAAGCGGACATCGAATTCGCGAAGCATATTCAGAATCGTACATTGCCGATAGACGGTACATATTGGGGTGCAATGGAAGTCAGCTCCGTCTATTATCCGAGTGAAGATCTTGGCGGGGATTTGTTCGATGTCATAAAGATGAACGACGACGAGTCCCTGATTTACATAGCGGATGTGTCCGGCCACGGGATTACATCTTCTTTGCTGACAATTTTCCTGAGACAAATGGTTCGCGGGCGTGTCGGTGAAAGAATGGTCGATTTAAAAGAAATCTTAGACATTCTCCAGAAGAGCTATAACGAATTGGGCGTCGATAAAGAACAGTATCTTACAATCCTGTTTTGTCTATATAACAAAGAAAAGAAGGACGCAACCTTCCTTAATGCCGGCCATAACTGTCTCCCGATCATCCTAAAAAGTACGGGGGAGGTTCAGGAGATTGAGGTAAAAGGCTTGCCGGTGTGCACTCTTATGAAAAAATCACCCCATAAAGAGGTGAAGATACCGGTAGAGATCGGAGATCGGATCATTATGTACACCGATGGAATTACGGAAGCCAGTAACGAAAACAAAGAGCCTTTTGATACGGCACGGGTTTTGAATACGTTAAAAGAATACAGGAAGCTTGAAGGGAAGGCTCTGGCAAAAAAAGTGATTGATGAGGTAAAAGCATATTCCAAAAAACCGGCAGTCGATGATATGGCAATCATCATCGCCAAGTTAATCTGACGGGGTCTGAGAGGCGCTGTCGATGCCCATATTAGCCAACTCGTCGGCCCGATTGTTCATTTTGGTGATATAAAGGAAATCATCCATTGTGAAAGACGGACCGTTCCATTCGATAAATTTACTGAAAATAGGCTCGACCTTCGTCGCTTTGCTGTTAAGGTTAACATGTCCTTTGACGCGGTAAAATTCAATGGCATGCTTGTTGATAAATGCGAAGAGAGCTTCCCATAAGTCTCGGTTTTCAACAGGGGTCTTGTTGGAAGTTTTCCAGTTGTTCCGATACCAGTTTTCATACCATTTTTCGCGGAAGCAATTCATCAGATAAGAACTGTCGGAAAAGACGCGGATTTTCAGGTTGTCTTTACTTAGTGCGTTGAAAGCGCTCAGCAGAGCCAGCATTTCCATTCGGTTATTGGTAGTGTTTCGCTCCCCGCCGAAAAGTTCTTTCTTATGCTCTCCATATTCCAACACGGCACCCCAGCCGCCGATATTCGTCTCGTTTTGATTGCCTGAGCAGGCACCATCGGTATAGATGTTTACAACCTTCATCCTGATCGCTCCTCTACGTATTTTTATAATAAAGATTATGCCTTAAAAAACGAGAACAAGCAAGTGCATCCTTAAATGAATAAAAGGTTGAAAAATGGGAAAAAATGGGCCGAAGAAATCCAGAATAATGTAAAACTATCTTAAAGCCTGCGTAACACATTTGTAACATACATACTATATACTGTCTATATCATTAAAAGTATATTTTGGCGATTTGCGCCTGTTATTAGAATGCTCGAACAAATTGACAGCGAACTTCAGAAAGGAGGAGATTATACGATGAGAAAATTAATAGTAGTACTGACGGTTGTCCTGACATTGTTATGCAGTACGGTAGTTGCCAGTGCCGCGACGGATCCCAATGTCGTACTGGTCAATCCGAAAGCAAACAGTGCCGTTACTTCGAATAATCTCTTGATTTCTGTTAAAATCACCCAACCCAAGACCATTAAGGTGAGTGTTTTTGAGCAAAAGCAGGTAGTAAACGGTACGCTAAGCGCCGTTAACATCAATACACTGACTACCTCAAACGGGTCGGTAAATACAGCAAGCTTTACCCCTGTTTCTGTGATGGAGCCTGCAAAGTTTGTAAGTAAAAATAACTTAAGCTTTTATACGAAACAGATCAATGTAAAACCCGGACTTTACCTGATCCAGATCGATACCCTGGATGCAGACGGTAAGGCCGCCTATACAAACAACAGCTATGTGGTTGTGAAGGAAAAGACACAGGAGGCGGAGGCCAAGATATTTGAAACTCCGCAATCCGGAACGATGCAGTTCTTGCAGAATTTGCTGAAAAATATATTTGGAGATTAAGGACGGCAGATAGGATGTCAAAGCCGAGAATGATAGAAAAAGCAAAAAATTTCAGTTTAGTAGTATTGTTTATATCAACAGTACTACTATTATACTTTTTTTGGGGAAATATATCTTTTGACGGGTTAAAGAGCCCTTCGGTGCAGGTTGTGGGCGAAGCGCCGGATACGGTCAATCTGCTAAAGCCGGAGCTGATCACCGTGAATTTCGGCGCCGATAATTATACCATTTTACCGCCGGGAGAGATCTGGTACAACCCATCCGACGAAGTAGACAGCTTTGTTGAAGAGCTTGCCCGGTTCGGACCTGCGGAAAACATTCTGGTTGAGGAAATCACTTATGACAAGTATCAGAAGGTTATAAAATTAGAATCGATATGGGCAGAATTTAACTATGATGTCCCCACATCGGACTTCTGTACCAAATTTAATATGACGAAACCGCAGAGCTATGATGCGATCGAAACGATTACCGCCATCGGTTATTCCACCGCAGATTTGGGGAACAGCCTTTTTATTTATGATGGGAAGAATCAAAAATATTATCGTCTGGTAGCTGAGGTTTCAAAGGATTCCGACAATAAGACGGGCAATACGGAGTTTCCTGCCCTCATTGATTCCATAGAAGCAGATGGCAACGATATTTATTATCCCATCAGCAGCTATCTGGGCGTTGAAAACAATGCACTCGTCCCGCTTTCCGTAGAAGCGAACTTGAAAAGTTTTCCTTTCCGGCAGGACACCTATTCCTATCAGACAGAAAAAATCGGTGCAATTGCGGAGCAATTTTTCGGAGGAAATTTGGACTTTGTAAGAACGATCGTGGAAGAAAGCGGAACGGTCATCTATATGTACGGATACGGGCAAAATGTGCTCATCATTAATACGGACGGCAGTATTGAATACAAAGAGGAGCAGACCAGCAATAATGTGGGGCAAAGTTTTTCCGGGGCTATGGAAACGGCGGTGGATTTTGTGGCGAATCATGGGTCGTGGGAATCCCTGGAGGGTGCGAAGCTGACTCCGTACATAAAGGATGTGGTTCCGAACCCCAATAAAGAAGAAGGGTACCGGTTTGTTTTCGGAATGGAAGTAGATGGAAACCGCCTGTATTACGAAGAGGGCGATCCGATTATTGTTGATGTTATTGCCGGGCAGGTTACCTATTATAAAAGGCACATCATCGATTTTGATCCGGAGGATATTGCAGCAATAGAAGGTGATACGGCCGAGGATGCATTCTCTGCGGTAAACCTGATTGCCCAGAATTATAAATATATCTATGATATCCTATTGCAATCCGGCGAAATAAAAGCGACTGCCGACCAGGCCGAAATGTTTGAAAGTATTGCATCTTTGGTAAATAGTATGGAGACCGGCTACGTGAAACTGGACAATGAGGAAATTACAGAGATACAGCCAGTCTGGGTTGTCGCATTAAAAAATGGTTCCGAAGTATACTTTGATTTGTATACGGCAGATCCCATCGGCTATTCCAAAGAATAGAAGGAGAAGGAATCATGGACTGGACCAAAGCGAAAAGTATATTGATCGTTGCACTGGTTGTCACCAATCTGATACTGATTACCACCTATTTCTTTCAGAATGAACGTTTTGAAGACGATGAGAAAGAGATGCAGGATGTCACAATCAAATTGCTTGAAGAAAAAAACATTTTTGTTAAAACAGATATCCCGGATGGACACCCTAGAATGCCCA
>CAZTEH010000095.1:0-14812 GCA_964612345.1 uncultured Oscillospiraceae bacterium
AATTGACTTTATTCTTTTTTTTCTTGAGTCACCCCAACACTTGACATAGAGCCATTTTATCTGTCAACCTGCGTTTCATCACAACAAAACCCTGCGTTAAATGCACGCAGGGTTTGATTTTTTTAAATTATAATTGTTATACCGACAGAACCTTCTTCAAAAACTCAATGGTTCTCGGATTTTTCGGACTCGCAAATATTTCTGCCGGAGGTGCTTCTTCCATGATGATCCCTTCATCCATGAAGATCACCCGGTCGGCCACGTCTTTTGCAAATCCCATTTCGTGAGTAACGACGACCATCGTCATTCCCATGGCGGCAAGTTCTTTCATAACTGCCAGAACCTCCCCGACCATTTCGGGATCCAATGCGGAAGTCGGTTCATCAAAAAGCATGATATCCGGTTCCATAGCCAAGGCTCTGGCAATGGCAACACGCTGCTGCTGGCCGCCGGAAAGCTGTCTTGGCATCGCATTGACCTTATCCGAGAGGCCTACTCTCTCCAACAGTTCAATTGCCCTTTGGTCCGCTTCCTTCTTTCCCCTTAGCTTTAATTCCAAAGGAGCCATCATGATGTTTTCCTTGGCACTGAGGTGCGGAAACAGGTTGAACTGCTGGAAGACCATTCCGATATGTCTTCTTGTTTTATTGATATCCACTTTGGGATCGGTGATCATGATGTCGTCGACGGTGATATCGCCGTGGGTCGGCTCCTCAAGACGGTTGATACATCTCAGAAGCGTCGACTTGCCCGAGCCGCTTGGCCCGATGACACAGACAACCTGACCTTTTTCAATTTCCAGGTTGATTCCTTTGAGTACTTCCAGCTTGTCAAAATGCTTATGAAGGTTATTCACGATGATCTGTGCTGTCATATCTTCACCTTCTTTTCAACTAGCTTAGCAACATAAGTGAGTGCAATAATCAGGACAAGGTAGTATATTCCGACCCAGGTATATGTTGCAAACGACTCCATGGTCCGGCCTTGATATATCTTTGCCTGATACATAATGTCCGCAAAGCCGATAACGGAAATAAGAGAGGAATCCTTCAGTGTGATGATAAACTGATTGACCAGTGACGGCAGACAGATACGCAAAGCCTGCGGCAGAATGACCTTTTTCATGGCTTGTCCGTTGGACAGCCCCAGGCTTCTTGCCGCTTCCATCTGGCCTGTATTCACCGCATTGATGGCTCCTCTGAAGATTTCCGACATATAGGCGCCCGCATTCAGTGTCAGAGTGATCAGTCCGGCGGTAAATGGATTCATTCTCACATCCATGCCCATAAACTGAAGCAGCTGCGGTATGGCAAAATAAACATAAATCACCTGTACCAGCAGCGGGGTTCCTCTGATAAGTCCAACATATATACTTGATATCCAACGAAGCGGCGCTTTTTTTGACATGGCAAAAAAGCAGGAACATAGTCCCAGCGCAAATGCCAAAATCAGTGACAATACCGTCACCGCTAAGGTCATTTTCAAGCCCTCAAGCAGCAGCGGATTTACTTCGATGAAAACTCTACCTAAGTCCATTTCTTTTCCTCATTATTCAGCAGCAATATATTTGTCAATGATCTCCTGATACGTTCCATTATCTTGAATATTTTTCAGTCCTGCATCAAACATTTCCAGAAGTTCTGTATTTTCACCCTTCAGTACTGCAAAGCCGTATGAGGATCCCTTTTCCATGTCGGTAACCATCTTCAGCCCATTGCCCTGAGTGATTCCATATCCCATTACCGGATAGTCTTCGAAACATGCAACAGAGTTTCCTGTTTTAACATCTTCATACATCAATGGGGATTCGTCGAAATAAACCAGTTTGAATCCGTATTGATCCATGATGGATTCTGCAAAGGTAGCGCCTTCTGTCCCTGTCTTAACAGCTACTTTCAGGCCCTTGAGGTTGTCGTAGGATGTGGTGGCATCATCGTCTGCGGCGATTGCCATTACAACACCGGAATCATAGTAAGGTGCAGAGAAATCATATTTCAGCTGACGTTCTTCTGTGATGCTCATTCCTGCAATAACGCCGTCTGTCTGGTTGGATTCCAGAGCTGCCACAGCTGCGCTGAATCCCAATGGATTGAGTTCATACTCGAATCCCTGATCTTCGGCGATGGCTGCCAGGATCTCGATATCGATACCAACATACTCACCGGCATCATTCTGGAATTCAAATGGAGCAAAGGTCGTATCGGTTGCGATATTATACACAACTGCTTCAGGAGTTTCCTCTGCCGGATCTTCTGCACCGCCGCCGCATCCTACCAGCATGCCCATTGCCAATAATAAAATTAAAGCCAAACTTAAAATCTTTTTCATGTAATTCTCCTCCTTAGATTTTTAAAGATACATACAGAATATTATACATTAAAACCCCCTGGGAGCGGAATAGGTTTGTTAAAAAATTGTATAAAAAAATACATGTATACAATGTGAATCAACTGAAATAGCCAGCTAAACAGGAAAGGAAGACTTCCTCTGATCTCGGAAGTCTTCCTCATTGAAAAATCCGAACCTTGCCTTACTTCGGTTCTTCCCCTCTCGTTGCTTCAAAAATGTACTCAAATTTAGATTCTATACTTGAAAAAGCTTTTACGGCGGACGGATCAAATTGGATGGCCCCGCCTTCTTTTATGACTTTAACACTTTGCGCATGGGAGAGCGGCTCATTTATCGACCCATGGCAATATTGTCTCAGGCTTCATTATTATCGACTCCTTTCGACGTTATATGACATCTTTGTTTCTTAAATATAGCTTGTCAAAATGGTAATGTCAAAAAACTGGACTCCTGCAGCAATTCAAGCCTCAATTTGTTTTATAGGCTTATTTCCGAATGGATCTACCAAGGCGATTTTTTATAATTTCTCCGCTTTTCAATGCGATTTCACCGTTTATAATTACGTACTCGATTCCGGAGGGCTGTTTCAGCGGTTCCTGATAAGTTGCTCCGTCTTTGATTTTATTCAGATCAAAGATCGTAATATCAGCATCTGCACCGATTTTCAGGCTTCCCTTTCCGGATAAACCCATTCTTTTTGCCGGCATCCAGGTTATCTTTTCTATGGCGTCTTCCAGTGTCAGAAGTTTTTTTTCGATTACATGCTCCCGGATCAGCCTCGGGAATGTTCCGCTTCCTCTGGGGTGACCCTGTCCGTTACTGTAAAGCCCATCGCTTACCACGATGCTGGCCGGATGGGCGATGCAGCGGTCTACTTCCTCTCCATTCAAAAGGTGCGCCACGACCAATGCCTCGGGATCTTTCTCCCTGAGCGCAAGAAACGCGTCCTTGCTCATTTCTTTTCCCTGCAGATACTCGGCATCTACCTGCAACCGGGCATAGTACTCATCACCATAGTGATATTTCTCGAGAAATCCCTCATCAAAGACCGCAGAACCAATCGATGTACAGAACGCGTAATACGGATATCCATCGAAAAGGACATCCAGGCCCTCGCTTCGGCTGCTGTCGATGATGGAAATCGCTTCGTCCATACTGCCGAAGCTGCACATGCTTGATAAATGTGAAATTTGCAGTTTGGCCCCGGTTTCCGCCGCGTAGAAGAGGAGCTCCTCAATAGAGGAAATTGCTTGATCTCCATCTCCGCGTTGGTGGACCGTGACGATTTTATTGTTTTTTCCGGCCACTCGCATCAGTGCAGTGGCTTCCGCCTCGTTGATCCCCGGGATGTATTCAAAACCCAGAGAAAGTCCGAGACAGCCTCCGTCCAGATGGGTTTGAAGCAATTCGCTCATTCCATCGATATCGCATTGGCCAACCGGCTCATATCTGCTGAAATCACCCAATGCCGCTCTAAGCTTCTCGTGAGGTGACAGCATACCGATGTTGACAGGGTATCCCAGCCGGTCAACCGCATTCAGGTATTCAACGGGGTTTTTCATAGTCCCTATTCCGCAATTTCCGCCGACTACGGTGACGACACCCATTTTCAGCATTGAGTCGGAAATAACGAATTCAAAAGCGTCTTTTTCCGAGTTGTAGGGATCCTCATGAATATGCATGTCAATAAATCCTGGAGTTACGACAAGTCCAGATGCATCGATATCGATGCATCCATTTATATTATCTCTGGTCACTGCGGCGACCCTGCCGTTTTTCACTCCTACATTTAACTGTGAATAGATCCTTCCCGATGGGTCGATCACGAATCCATTATGAATTACTAAATCAAACATTTCTTTGCCTCTCAGTTTTCTCTCAATTTTAGCCGCTGCAAATCAACACTTATCATTTGCAGAAGTCGCAGGCAATAGAAGTATAAATCAAGACCGACGGCAGCAGCGTGCTGATCTTGATATGTTCCGTTGCCGAATGGGCGTATTCCAGTTCCCCTGGTCCCAGAACGATGGTCGGCACTTTTCCGTAATAATTGATCAAGCCACCGTCGGTCCAGGCGGTAAAGGAGCGCATCACGGCTTTTTCACCCGTTACTTCTTCTATCGCTTTCTCCGTAATCTTGACAACCGGTTCGTTCGGGTCGGTATCCATGGCTTCATGAACATATTTATCATCCATATAGCTGATTTCCATAACCTTGATGTCCGCCTTGAACTTTGGATCTTCAGCGCTGAGTTCATCGATGATCTGCTGGTATTCCTGCACGGTCTCTGCAAAGTTTTCCCCCGGAATCCAACGCCGGTCCAATTGAAGGATGCATTCACCTGCAACGGTGCTGGGCTGTGTTCCTCCTCTGATAAGACCGTAATTCATGGAAGGACTTCCGATGATCGGATGAGGTGTCTTTTCCTCGATCCTTGGTATCAGATCATTTTCCAGACGGTTTATGAACATGGTTGCCTTTTGTATTGCGTTGATTCCTTCTTTTTGTCTTCCGCCATGGACTGTTTTGCCATGGAAGGCAAACTCAAACCATTCCAGTCCGCGGTGTCCGATACAGATTTCCATATCGGTAGGCTCGCTGATAATAGCCGCATCGGGCAATTCGCTGCAGCTTTGCAGCCAGGCTCGCGTTCCCAGACTTTTTGCTTCTTCGTCGATCAGTCCTCCGAAGACCAAATCGCCGGCAAGCTTGATTCCAGCTCTTTTGATGGCAGCCATAGCCATCATCATACAGGCCAGGCCAGCCTTCATGTCTAAAACGCCGCGGCCGTACATATTTCCGTCAGCGATTTTGACTTCATAGGGATTTCCCGGCATATCATAAGGCGGCACAGTATCGGTGTGCCCCGTAAAGAGCAAGGATTTACCTTTGCCCGTTCCTTTCAATCTTGCAATTACATTGCATCTCCCGTCGTCAACCGGGATTAGCTCTGCTTCGATGCCTTCCCTGATGAAGAAATCAAAAATGCATTTCGCTGTTTCAGTCTCCTGGTTCTCGATCCCTTCATGGCTTGGAAAGCTGACCAACCTGGTAATAAGGTCTATCGTTTCCTGTTCAGAGAAATAGTTCGTAATCGTTTTGCTTCCTGCATCCTCCATATATACCTCCGTATATTGTATTATGTTTCTAGGGCAGATATCTTGAAAGCTCTTCTGCTCCCTGTTTCAATATTTTTTTAAATTGCTCTATCTTATCTTCTTTGTCGTTTCCCTTTAAGAAGGCGCAGGCAATGCAAGCCTTAACTTCACCGCTCTGATTGAAAACAGGTACGGCGACACCGGCGACAAGAGGCGCGACCTCTTCATCACTGATGGAATAACCCTGTGTCCTGATATTTTCATACTCATGCATAATATCCTCCGGGTCCGTCAGCGTATTCGGTCCGAATTTTTCAAATTTTTGTTCTGACAGCAGTTGTCTTACCCTATCCTGATCATGATAGGCATAAAGGCATTTGCCGTAACCGCCCCTATTCATCGGATAAAACTGTCCGGGATGATAATTCATCTTATACGGCTGATGGATTTCCGATTCATAAAGGGATATTACCTTGTCGCCCTCGCGGATCGCATAGCCGACTGATTCTTTCCCTTCCGCACTTAAAGAATCAAGAATCTCCAATATTTTGGGTTCTATATTGTTATTTTTGGTATAAGCCATGCCCACATGAAAAGACATCGGTCCGACGATATATTTCTGCGTTTTGAAATTTTGGATCACCCATTCCTTCGCCAGTAATTCTTTCAGTATCCGATGTACCGTAGTTCGGTTAATTTTTGTCAGCTCGCTGATTTCGGCCACCTTCAACTCGTCGGGATGATTGCTCATGGTTTCCAGAATCAGCAGCGCCTTTTCGATTGGGGTTAATTTATCTTTTTCCACTGGGTTCCTCCTAAGAAAAAATTAAATATAATGAAATATTATACAACTTTCAGCTGGAAAAAGACATGAATTCTGCCTTGATTTTCTCCTGGTTTTCCTTTGATGTGATCACATCGTAGGCAGTCAGTGCAAGCGCACCGGCTCCCTTACGGATCGCAGCTCTTCCCATTTCGGTAATGGTGTGTTCGGCAAATTCCTTCGAATGGATGATCAGTGAAGGATCGCCGACGCCAATCCACGGATGAATCACCGGCACTACCTGGCTGACGTTTCCGATATCGATGGAGCCGATTCCGTCGCTGGCCGTCCTGATCTCCGTCTCTCCCAGATCACGCAGATTCGCGGTAAAAAGTGCTGAAAGAACGTTATTGGTACGAAGATTATCATAGGAATTTTCAAATTTAGTGATTTTCACAGAAGCACCGGTCATTCTGGCAGCACCTTCCGCGCATTCCATTACCTTGGCAACTACCGACGCAAGGTTTCCCTTATCCTTTGAACGGACATAGAATTTTGCTTCCGCATAGTCAGGAACGATATTGGGTGCAACGCCCCCCTGGGAAATGATCCCATGGATTCGTACATCGCTGGTGACATGCTGCCGCAGCGCATTGATTCCGTTATAAAGAAGTATGACTCCGTCCAACGCATTGATTCCCTTCTCCGGAATGGCAGCCGCATGTGCCGCTTTTCCATAGTATTCGAATTTTATCGCATTGAGCGCCAGTGACGTGCCGCTTTCTTCCGAAACAGAACTGGGATGGGCCATCATAGCCACAGTTACATCTTGATAAGCTCCCTTTTCCGCCAGAATTCCCTTTACGCCGCTTGTTTCCTCCGCCTGTGTTCCGAAAACCGTTACTTTTCCACCAATTTCATCCAGCACTGACTTCAACCCCAGTGCCGCACCTACCGACATGGAAGAAATGAGATTGTGTCCGCATCCATGCCCTATTTGGGGCAATGCATCATATTCACAGAAAAATGCGATGTGGGCTCCGTCTTTATGGCTGTCATATTCCGCTCGAAACGTTGTGCAAAGCCCATAGATGGAATCCTCTACAACAAAGCCGTTTTTCGAGAAATATTCCGTCAGAAGCTTTACCGCTTTAAATTCCGCGTCACCAAGCTCAGGATTTTCATATAAATATTTGCTGATACCGGTTAGTTCATCCATTTTGTTTGAAATCTCATTGATTATTTTGTTTTTCATTTTCTGTCCTCTTTGCTTTTAATTACGACGGAAGGTTTTCGATTTTTTCTTCCGTCGTAATTAAGTATACCAGATTATATTAGAATGGTCCGTAGCTGATTGCATCGGCGATTACTACAAAGATCGCGCCGGCAACCCACCATATGATTGCAAGCGGTAAAATCCACTTGATCCATTTCTGATAAGGAATTCCTGCCAAAGCCAATCCGGCCATAAAATATCCGGAAAGTGGGGTCAATACATTGGTAAATCCATCAGCGAACTGATAAGCAAGTACCGTGGTCTGCCTTGTTACTCCAACAATATCAGCCAGCGGCGAAAGAACAGGCATGGTCAATGCTGCCATACCGCTCCCGGAAGGTACGATGGCGCTGATGATGATCTGCGCGACATAGATGCCAAGCGAAGTGATTGCAGAAGGCAGTCCCTGGATCGCATTTGCCATGCCCCAGATAATCGTATCAATTACATTGGCATCTGTGAAGATTACAAGGATACCTCTCGCAAGACCTACGACCAATGCACCGTAAGCGAGCAGTGCGCAGCCTTCCAGGAAGTCGTCGGCAAGCTGGTTCAACCCGCGTCGGCTTATGATGCCTACAACGATTGCCATACCGAAGAACAGCCCCGATATTTCCTGTATGTACCAGCCGTATTTGAGAACTCCGAAAACGAGAAGTCCGAAGGTTGCCAGAACAGTCAGTAAAATGACCTTATGCTGTGCTGTGAATTCTGTATTGGCTAAATCAAGCTTTATGTCTCTCTTTTTGTCGATCTCGTACATCAGGCTCTTTTCCGGATTCTTTTTGATTTTAATGCAATACAAAATAAGGAATGTGATCGTAATCGTCACCATTACTGCAAAGACGATCATTCGGTACCCTAATCCGGAGAATAAAGGAAGCTGCGCAATTCCCTGTGCTACACCGACGGTGAAAGGATTCAGGAACGCACCGGTGAACCCGGAACAGGTGGCAACCAGAGCGATAGCCGCACCGGTCATGGAGTCATATCCAAGTGATATGCACAGGATGACAAGCGCCGGTATGAAAGGCAGGCACTCCTCGGCCATTCCGTAGATACCGCCGCCGAAAGCGAATATCACGGATAAGATCGGTATGATCAAAATACCTTTACTCGATGTTTTTCGGACGGCTGCCGCGATGCCGGCATCGATTGCGCCTGACTTCTGCACAACGAAAAACGAGCCTCCTACTATAAAGATAAAAAATACAATTGCTGCCGCCTGTTCCAATCCTTTTGGAAATGCTTTCAGGACGCCAAATAATGTCGCGGGAGTTGCGTCAACCGCGTGATATGTTGCGGCGTCTGCGATTTGTCTTCCTTCAAAGTCGATTCGGTCATAAGCTCCTGCCGGAATAACATAGGTCAGAAGTCCGGCGATGATCGCAATGCAGAATAGAAGTACAAAGGTGTGAGGCATTTTCAGCTTAAACTTCTTCTTCTCAACGCTTAATGATTTTTCTTCCATAGTTAACCTCCTTAATAAATTTAAAAATAGCAATTCCTTGGTTAAATATACCTCCCTTCCTACTCGGCCACTCATTTGTCCGTCATGTGAACATAATGGTTGCGTAGTGAACTTTTCCCAATTATATTATATTCCGAATATTTTTGCAAGTCGTATATGGAATTTATTTCTGCATTTTAGTGAGTTCCCTCTTTCTAATTTATACCTCTGCAGTTCGTTAAGAACGGCCAAAAAGTATAAATAAAATATTATTTGTATAAATATAAATTTTATGTATTGTGTTTTCCGTCAAAATCTGTTATCATAAATAAAATTAAACGTTGAAACGAGAGAGGTAAAAGCTATGTTTATCAGAAAAGCAAGACTTTCAGATTCGGAAGCAATACACAAGCTTGTGAATTATTATGCAAAAAAGGGATTGATGCTCGCTCGCTCGAGAAGTTCGATCTATGAAAATATCAGGAATTATTCCGTCATGGAAAACGAAGGAGAAGCGGTAGGAATCGGAGCATTGTCGATTCTATGGTCCGACCTTGCCGAGGTCAGAACACTGGCTGTCAAGGAGAGTTTGTCCGGCCAAGGCGTCGGCAAAAAACTTGTGGAGCACTTCATAGAGGAGGCACACGAACTTGGAATCAAAAAAGTCTTTACCCTGACGTACCAGACTGCCTTCTTTGAAAAGTGCGGATTCAAGGTAATAAGCAAAGAGAATATGCCTCATAAGATCTGGAAAGATTGCTTGAATTGTCCCAAGTTTCCAAACTGTGACGAGGTACTCATGGAGTTCGAAGTCATTACGAAATAAAGTCAAGTTAAAACAACACCTTCCGGATTAAAATCGGAAGGTGTTGCTATTTCAAGATGAGCGTCAAGGATTTAAGGCGATCTGCCTCTTGACGGAAGTTTTGGATGGTGGTATAAAGGGTAAGTATATTCGTGTCTTATTTATATTAAATTCGTACCGCATAAACATTACAAAGCGGATTTACGGCAGTAGGAAAGGTAAAAAATGACTGCATTATTAGAAAAGCTGCTCCCCGTACTTTTAATCATTACCATCGGATGGATCCTACGAAAACGTCAAATAATATCAGGCGGTGCAATGAATGAACTGAAAAGTATCATCGTCAATGTTGCGCTGCCTTGCATCTTGTTTCTATCATTTTTGAAAACCGCCCTCGAGGCCAGATACATAATCATCGTTGTATTGGTTTTTGGAATGTGCCTTGCGCTTTATTCCGTCGGATTTCTTTTACGCCGCAAATTTCCTGATATTTTTGGTTCCATCTTCACACCGTGGTTCCTGTCGGGATTTGAATTCGGGATGGTTGGCATCGGCCTTTTTGCGGCTCTTTTTGGTTCCGAAAATCTGCCGTTGATCATGCTGATCGGTTTGGGGCATGAATTCTTTGCCTGGTTTGTTGCCATTCCATATGTGCAATTTAAAAACAGCGGGAGATTTAATCTGATCGAAACCTTGGGCAAGTTTATCCGAACTCCCATTATATTAGGGATATTCGGGGGATTATTGGCAAACATCAGTGGCCTTTATCATATTCTTGAGACCTTTTTCTGGGGCAGGGCTGTATTCAGCGCAATGACCACGCTTTCTAATATTGGGGTCCCATTGGTTCTGATGGTTGTCGGTTATTCCTTGGTTATAGAAAAAGATAATGCCAAAAAAATTGCACTGAATATTATCGCCAGATTGATTCCGGTTCTGGCCATCGGCACCGTGATACTGATCCTGATCCGGCTATTGGTCGGATCCATTGATCCGCTTTTCAATGTTGCTTTTTTTGCTTTTCTCATATTACCGCCATCCTACCTTGTCCCGATCTACATTAAAAATGATGAGGCAGAGCGGCATTTCTTCAGTCAGGCAGTCGTTTACTACACCATTGTTTCATTTGCCGGCTATATTGTTCTGATGCTGATGTAGCTTTTTATTACCAAAATAAGGAAGAACTTATCAGAAAATTGAATTAATTTATTGTTTAAAATGTTTCCATAGTTGGTATAAAACTCCGGTAATCTATTGTTGGGCTTTAGAAATCTTTCGCAAGAAGTTTAAACCCAGAAAAGAAAGAAGGAGGTACCAAATTGAAAAAAATCATTGCACATTCCCTGGTTATGCTATTAGTACTGACCTCATTCGTAGTCGCACCGGCGTTATCACCGGACACGGACGCTGTTTCAGCCGCTACCGCATGGACTGAGGAGCCTACAACTCCAACCAAGCCTGCAACGACTACTAACTCCGGATCAACTACAACCGTTATTCCGGCAGGAGCTGAAGTCCATGTTGTAATAAGCGGGGACACCTTAGCTAAGATCGCAGCCAAGCATGGCATGACCTTGGATTCACTGATTTCCATGAATCCGCAGATTAAAAACAGAAACTTGATCTATGTGGGACAGAAAATCGTTGTTAAAGCCGGCACATCCGCGGTAAGCGGTACCGCTGCTGTCAGCACAAAGGTGTATGAAGGCATGGGTACTAAGGTAGCATTCAGAAACGGCCCGGGAGCAGATGATACCGGCGCTCCTGTTTACAGCTTTAACGTCGCAATGGCCAGGGCAACATTTGACGCTCAAGGCAGAATCATTGACGTATTCATTGACGGCTATGAAGTTGCCACGCCAAACTATGACGGAGCATCCATGCCTCATTTCTCAGGTTGGCCTGATCAGGCAGGAATCAATGTTACAAACCATGACACAGGAAAAGTAACAGGTGTTTCCGTTAATACGAAAGAATCCGCTGCTGCAGAAGTAACCGCATGGCTGACAAAAAGACAGCGCGGCGATACTTATCACATGAACCCTGCCAATGAGTGGTATAAGCAGATGGACTTCTTTCAGAACTTCTTCAAAGGCAAGACCGTTGCCGAACTGGAAGCCTGGTTTGCTAAGTACACAACAACTGCAGGCAGACCGATCAAGAGCAGCACGACCAATGCTGACGATCTTGCGAAATACAACAAGCTGACCGATGCTGAAAAAGCCGATCTGGCTGACGTAGTATCGGGAGCAACCATGTCCGTGAGAGATGCTCATGGCGATTTCCTGGGTGCAGTAGCCGAAGCATACAAGAACCGCCACGAAGTTACCATTACTGAGTAATACGCGTAAATTCAGAACAAATAAAACAAAGGTATGATCCTGTTCGGGATCATACCTTTTTTATGTAACTCTTCTGCTAGCTGTTCCCCTTTTCCTCGTGGTTTGGAGACTCTTTTACGGTTAGACATGCTCTCATCAGCGCAATTTCAACATCCGTTTCAAACTGTTTTTTGCATGTCTCAAGCTGGATATACTGCTTCCCTGCATCCGAGGTAACGTATTTTGTTGGCAGTGAGTTCAAGGTGATCGCCAATACATCACAGATGCATTTTGAGCAGGTACACATTTCCATCCGGTCCATCATCTCTACAACATTTTCTTTCGCAATAATTTCCACTACATTGATCACATTATGATTCATATCGGTCAATGCACTTTTCAAGCTTCTTTCCTGACGCGGCGTCAGTTTAATTGATGCGGTACTCTTATCCATTTCGTTTTTCTCCGTCATTTTTTCACCACCTATCTAACCCTATCAATTTTTCTGCGTTTTAATGTAACTTGATTTCACCATAATCGACGTTAAGTCAAATAATGGATAAATCTCTACCTAGATTATAGTTTATAATTGAAATAAATACAATCAATACCTTACTATCTCTACGAACATTGATTTCAATAGAACAAATGATTATAATTAGTCTAAGAAAACAGAAAGGAAGGAAGTTACTTATGAGGTATATCGACTTAAGGAGTGACACGGTTACACAACCGACCCAGGCGATGCGTGATGCAATGCATATTGCGGAGGTGGGAGACGACGTCTATCAGGATGACCCGACGGTTAACGAACTGGAAGCGCTGGCGGCAGAAAAGCTTGGAAAGGAAGCAGCTCTATTTATGCCATCCGGAACAATGGGCAACCAGCTGGCCTTGATGAGCCAGACAGGCCGCGGCGACGAGGTGATCGTCAGCGCCGACTGCCATATCTTCGCCCATGAGGTTGGTGCCGCAGCAGTATTATCAGGAGCGAATTTAAGACAGCTATCCTTTAAAAAGGGGATCTACGATGCGAAGCTCATAGAAAAAGCCATCCGACCCGACGACATCCACGAACCGAAGACCGTCCTCATCTGCATGGAAAACGCTCTGGCAAACGGGACTGTTGTTCCTGTCGAAATCATGGAGGAGGTTTATTCCCTTGCGAAGAAAAACGGCATCGCCGTGCATCTGGACGGAGCGAGAGTGTTCAACGCTGCCACCGCCCTTAATGTGGATGTAAAGAAAATCACGAAAAACTGCGACACCGTATCCTGCTGTTTATCCAAGGGTCTTTGCGCTCCGGTGGGTTCCGTATTGGCGGGAGATGCGAAAACCATAGCCAAGGCCCGAAAGTATCGGAAAATGCTGGGCGGAGGAATGAGGCAGTGCGGCATTCTGGCAGCAGCCGGCATCCTCTCCCTGACGGAAATGTCAAAGAGACTGAAGGAAGATCATGACAATGCCAAATATATGGCGAAGAGGCTGAACGAACTCAAAGGTGTGGATGTGGATCTGGATTCGGTTCAAATCAACATGGTCTTTTTCGGACTGGATCGCCCCGACGATCTCATTGAAAGCCTTCCGGATAAAATGTTGGCAAAAGGCATCAAGATCAACGGAATGGAGCTGGGAGAATTCCGCTTTGTCACTTCCAACGATGTTTCCAGAGAAGATATTGATTATGCAGTCTCTACCTTTGCCGCGCTGATTGGATGAGCATGTGGCTGTATTTTTTAGGGCTAGCTGAATGGATCGTAAGATCATTCAGCTAGCCCTATTTTATAGTTCAATTCCCATTTTTATGATGTCGGAGAGGATTTTGATTTCTTCTTCCTCCGACGAAGTGTACTCCAGCAGGCTCAATCCGACAATATGATAGCGTTCCTTCAGCCTTGTCAGCAATTCCATCAATTTTTCGGTTTTCAATCCGCCTGGCGCCGGCACCATGACATAGGGGAACTCCTCGTAATCGAGAACGTCAAGATCGATGTGTATGTAAATATTGTTCGATCCCTTGGATCCGATCAAGTCAACAGCATGATCAGTGCAGTCATTGATTTCCTCTGTCTTTAATACATCGATTCTATTTTCCGCAATATAATCCTGCTCCGGTTCATCCAGATCTCTTTGGCCGATCATCACCAATTGAGAAGGCCGCAGCATGGAAAAAGCTGTTTCTCCGATCTGCTGATTCCCCTCGCCCAGCAATGCTCTCAAAGGCATCCCGTGAAAGTTTTTGCTCGGCGAAGATTCCGGGGTATTCAGATCTCCATGGGCATCGATCCATAGTACGGTCAAATCGCCGTTCAGTTTAAGGTTCAAATAGGACACGGGTACAATTTCAACGTCGCAGCCGCCCCCGACAGTGAAAATGCTGCTTGGATTTTCCGCTTCAATTACCGAATTTGCTTGAGTCAATTGTTGGAGAATACTACGATAACCCAGGATATTGTTTTCAACTTCATGGTTTTCCGCCACGCTCACTGCTATTTCAAGAAAATCGTGTGCCGGAATATACTTCACTTTCAGCTCCAACGCTCCTTTCAGCAGCTCGCTGGTTCTTCCTGCTCCCTGCCATTGAGGGAATAATAAATTGATATGTTTCATATCCTTTCCTTTCGATCTGTTTCATTTTCGTACTTATTCCGTTACCCTTATTTTACCATGTTTGCCTCGTCATGTCCTGAAAAACAATCGGGTAGGAGGCTAATCATTATTTGATTAGCCGACCTCCCACACCGCGCGT
>CAZTEH010000096.1:0-2261 GCA_964612345.1 uncultured Oscillospiraceae bacterium
ATTGGCATGAGGCATGCGAGTTGAGCATTAAATTACTTCAGAACGGTATCGGACACACAATGAGCTTACATACAGAGGATAGTGATATGGTGATGAAGTTTGCCGCTAAGCCTGCTTCGCGCATCCTGGTAAACACGGGAAGCTCTCAGGGCGGTACAGGCGTAAGTACAGGCTTAATGCCTTCTTTCACGCTGGGATGCGGAACATGGGGGGGAAGCTCCATTTCCGAGAATGTATCGCCAATGCATTTAGTAAATATCAAAAGTGTCGCTTATGGTTTAAAGGATTGCGCTACATTGGCTTCAATCGATCCCACTTTCAATTATCCTCAGTTAAACGACTGCGGATACGGCGCCGGTTCTGCTCAGTATACTGCAATGAGTCCTAATAATGCTTATTGCGCAGAATCTGAAAATGAAGCCAGTATGAGTCAGAGAGACCTGGCGAATCTGGTGAATCAAATTCTAACCGCTGTGAGAGGGAACAACTAATGGACAATTGCGAAGACATCCTGAATCTTTTACTGGAGGCTGTACAAGCGGCTGTACCCTCGGCAGAAGAAAACCCCGACTCGTGTATTCCTGTAGGAGTTTCAAATCGTCATATCCACCTTTCGCAGAATGATTTGAATATCCTGTACGGAGAAGGCTATCAGCTGACAAGGATGAAAGAGCTGTCACAGCCGGGCCAGTATGCGTGCAAAGAAACATTAACCATTTGCGGGCCAAAAGGTGCTATTGAAAAGGTTCGTATTCTTGGGCCTGTGCGTGACAAAACACAGGTGGAAGTCCTGATGGGAGATTGCATAAAAATGGGGATTTCATCCCAGATAAGATTGTCAGGCGATCTATGTGGAACTCCCGGAATTGCTTTGATTGGTCCAAATGGATCAATTCAAATAAAAGAAGGTCTTATTGTTGCTCAAAGACATATTCACATGACGCCGCAAGACGCTCAGCATTTCGGGGTACATGACGGACAGATTGTCCGTATACAATCAGACGGCCCGCGCGGAGGCATTTATCACAATGTTACGATAAGGGCAAATGATGCCTCCACACTCGAGTGTCATATCGACACCGAAGAAGCAAATGCTATGAACATTAGTTCAATATCAAAAATTACAATTGTTAAATAAAACTTATAGGAGGATTTTAAAATGAAATTTGATGCATTAGGAATGATTGAAACAAAAGGTTTAGTTGGCTCTATTGAAGCCGCAGACGCAATGGTTAAAGCGGCAAACGTATACCTGGTCGGTAAAGTGCTCGTCGGCGGCGGACTTGTAACAGTTATGGTAAGAGGTGACGTGGGCGCCGTTAAAGCTGCTACGGACGCCGGCGCCGCCGCCGCTCAGCGTGTCGGCGAGTTGCTTTCCGTACATGTTATTCCGCGTCCTCATGCTGAAGTTGAAAGCATTTTACCTAACTCAAAAGTTGGAGAAGAATAAACATATAATAACAATTTCGCAGTAAAGGGCTATCTTGTTGTAAGAGTTTGATAATACTTAAACCAAATATTATGATCCGGCAAGCTGCTCCTGAGTAGACACGGCAATCGTGTAGACGTAAGGAGCATCTTGCGTCTTGTTACACGTTGGAAAAGCTTTTGGGCAAAGCGCTTGTACACGAAATAGATAGAGAAAGACTTTCTGAAAAAATGTTGAAACCGAAGCATACATGGGTGTCGAAGATAAAGCCGATTTCCTAGCCGGGAGCCATATGTCGAAGGGCGGGAAGGGATTCATCTGTCTCGCCTCAACCTATAACGACAAGGCCACCGGAGAACTTAGATCCTGTATTGTGCCGTGCTTGTCCGGAGGTGGGATTATCACAGATCCGAGAAGCCAGGCGTTTTATGTAGTCACCGAATATGGGAAGGTGAATCTTGTGGAGAGAGTAACCTGGAAAATCGCAGAGCGCCTTATCAGCGCTGCACATACGGACTTTCGTGACGAATTAGTCAGAGAAGCTGAAAACATGAATGTCTGGGGGAGAAGTTTAGGATAATTTAGGAACCTGAAGCTTTTAAGAATGTTTGATTAATTAAGATTAAAATGCCCCCTGCATTAAGCACTTACGCCAGATGTGCTGAATATTATCTTGACGCCATTTACTTTTTTATATCACTATCTTAAAATATCTGATTTGATCAATATGTATCATTGGAACTGAAAAAAATACCTTAGAAAAATTATTATTAGGGGTGATATTTTTGAGCCGTAATAATGGAATTTCAAATGCTTTGATTAAATGTTTGCT
>CAZTEH010000096.1:2361-8697 GCA_964612345.1 uncultured Oscillospiraceae bacterium
TTAAAGATGGTAAATACTACTATTTGCATGATTCGTCCAATATATGACAGTGATAGAGAAGTAAGTGCTGCCTGCAATAAGAAGGTTCATGATCACGAATTGACTATTTGCGTATAATATGTTATTATAACGTCAATAATATTAAAAGAAAATGTACGCGATAATAACACGAGAAAGGAGTTCTTGTCTATGGAGCGTCACACTTACGGTGAGTTTATCACGAATAAAATAGCCGACATCCCGTATGGTCAGGCATTTCAGACTGACATCATAGCCGAAGCAATGGCTGAGGAATATAGAGTCCCTGTCCATAAGGCTAAACCGATTACCAACGTCACCTTGAAGCGCCTGGCGGACAGGGGCTTGATTGAGCGTTTTCAAAAAGGCGTTTATTATCGTGCCAAGCAAACAGCCTTCGGCAAGGCTCGTCCAAGCGAAGAATTGCTTGAAGCACAGCTCCTCACTCGCCGCGGTAATGAAATCATCGGCTATGAAACAGGATTTTCTCTCATGAATAAAATAGGTTTGACAACGCTTGTCCCCAAGAAACGTGAGATAGCTACCAATGCCTACCGCAAAAATATAGATGACAGATTCATCATTGTCAGGAAGCCGGTCGTTACAGTTAACGCCGGTAATTTCCGCTATCTTCAGTTCCTTGATGTCATCAGAGATTTGCCGGAGGCTCATGTTGATGCAGAGAATCCTAAAGCATTACTTCACGCCTTCGCTGAAAGAAATGAATTAGATACGGTTAAAGTCCTGACATATGCCAGACAGCATTACCCACAAAAGACGCTGCTCAATCTGGTTGACGTTCTGGTGGAGAGGTGATGGATATGAAGCTGCATAAAGATAAAGACGCTTTTCAGGCATTGCTTTCAACAATATCAGAAAAAACAGGAATCAGGGAAGATATCATCGAGAAGGATTACTATCTTACCCTGCTTCTTTCTGAGCTTGCTTCATGGCAAGCAGAACTGCCTGCGTATTTCAAAGGCGGTACTGCGCTATACAAAGCAATCGGAAGTCTGAAAAGGTTTTCTGAGGACATAGACCTGACGGTTGAAGTACAAGATTGCTCGAAATCTCAGGGTAAAAAGAGACTGGAAACTGCGGCTAATGGCTACACCTCTCTGTCCAGGACGAGCGATAAGACCAGGGAGGTTAATGCCAAAGGCAGTATTACCAGCGTTTATGAATACCAGCCGGTGACCAAAATTGATGCTGATGATGCCCTTCAGCGATTCGGATATGTGAAAGTAGAAGCGACTTCATTCACGGTAAGCGAACCGGTGGAATCCTTGACAGTAACCCCTCTACTTTATTCGGAGGCAGACTCTGAACAGCAGGGCATCCTCAGTAATAGCTATGGCGTATCTCTTTTTAAAGTAAAAACCATTAAGATGGAGCGCATCTTCGCGGACAAGATTCTGGCGGCGGAATTCTATTATCAGCGGCAGATGCTGTTTGATGTGGCAAAGCATTTATACGACCTGACTTTGATGATGAAAACCGAGAGAATCACCGCTCTTCTTTCTCAACAGGATGAACTGCTGAAAATGCTTGAATATAAGCGGTGCGAGGAACAAAACAGAATCGGCAGCGACTTGGCACAAAAGCCTTTTGTCGACTTTCTGCTTTTCAAAGCCCTCGAAAGCAACGCCAAGCTTCAGGCGACTTTTTCTGAAATGCAAAGGGTTTACGTTTTCAACGACGACGATATAATTCCGTTTGCAGAAGTAATCAAGCAAATGAGCCAGCTCTACAAGGTATTGCAGGACTTAGACAGGTAAGTGAATTTATACTACCTTACCAACAACTACCGGTCAGGGGTTCGATTCCCCTCTTCAGCTCCAAGATAAAAGCGTGTAGTTTCAACAACTGCGCGTTTTTCATTGCCCTTTTGAGTATCCATTAATCAGGGAAAACAACCTTGTTTTGTTTGCTTGGCAGATGTATAATTATGTCGACATACTTTGGCAGAAAATTTTGCGTATGAAAGAGAAATACGAGATTGAGGAAGATTAGGAGGAGATTTTGCTGAGGTCAGCAAAACGTTCAAACTGGTCGATTTCGACCAGTTTAAGAGGAATATTATGATTTACACAGAACTGACCAAGAAGGCTGACGAAAGAGTTATTCGAGTAGAATATGGATTGCGAACAAAGGTATATTTTGGTATGACGAGTGAGTGGAGGCGAGGAATGTGAGCAAGTTTGCCGTTATCGACACGGAGACGACTTGGGGCGATGCGGTGATGTCCATCGGAATTGTCATAGCCGAATCTGTGACCTTTGAGTTGATTTATAAAAGATATTACATACTTACACCGTTCAAAAACCACGGCGGTATGTACACTTACGCCCTATACGCCAACAACATAAAGCCTGACCTTGAATGCTCGCGGGAAAAGGCGATGAACGATTTAAGGCGGCTTCTCACCGCTCACGATGTTGCCACCATATTTGCATACAACGCCGCATTTGACTATCGCCACTTGCCGGAACTCCGCCACCTTGATTGGCACGATATTATGAAACTGGCGGCTTACAGACAGCACAATCCAAAAATACCGAGCTGCGCCGAATGCTACGGCACGGGCAGGTTGAAGCGCGGTTATGGAGTGGAGAGCGTTTACAGGATGTTAAGCGAGGACTGGACATACTGTGAGATGCACAACGCCCTAACCGACGCGATAGATGAATTGGAAATTATGAGACTGTTGGACCACGAACTCGGCAGATACGCTTTGACAAAAATAGGATAAGACCTGAACCTTTTAATTTTCCCCCTTTGCCGCCTCATAAGGGGTGTGCAAAAATCTCGACGGCAAAACGGCACTCCGCCCGCCGCCGAACCGAACCGAAAATGAGCAAACAAAAACATGGGTTCCCGAAGTCACCTCAAGACCCCGAAAGCCCATATTCTATGGGGGTTTTCAGCTCCAACTTAAAAACGTGTAGTTTCAATGGCTACGCGTTTTGTTTTTTATCCGTCTACTTTAAAGGGAGAATATCAGTTTAGTAACCCCAACATTTCTTATAGAACCGTCTTTTTCATGCCGGAGATATCAGAAAATTCTGAAAAAAATCAGAAGTCCCCAAAAATAAATTATATTATAATCAAAAAAAACTATTAAAAAACAATACAAAAATATTATAAAAACACAAAATAGTTATAAAAGTTATATAAAAAATTATATATTCCCAAAACTGGGTCGTGTAGAATTTTCTCAACAATAGTTAGAAAGCATGGATAAAATGATGTGATTATGAGCGTACTGGAAAAATTGCTCCCATATAAAAAATGATAATTTTATTTAAACGACGGCGTCAGTCCGCCACTTCCTAAGTAGCGGGGTACCAATTAACAGGGCGTCAGTGGTGGGTTACAATCCCCGACTGACGCCTACGGTTTCGGGTTACGGCAACTGAAAAATTTCAATCCGGCGGAAACCGGGGAATTTCTGTATGGCACCTACCAGACATTTGCCACGCAAATGGCTGGTAGGTGCGCAAGTGAATTGCCAAAACCCGTAAACCGTTCGTTCAACGTCCCTTTCAGGGACTCCAGCCCAAGCTTCGCTTGTGCTGCTGTCCGTTTTGCCAGCCAAGCAAGCTTGGGGCAAAAAGGCAACGTTTTGAGTGCCGTGCGAACATTCGCCTTCGGCGAATCGCACAGGGCAATTCAAATCGATCAAGTCGATTTGAATTGTAGGAGGAGGAAAAAATGAAAACAGACGTACAAATTGCACAGGAAGCAAAAATGATTCCGATCATGGAAGTGGCAAAAGGTTTAGGGATACAGGAGGATGAACTAGAGGTTTATGGAAAATATAAAGCAAAGGTATCTCTGGACGTACTGAAAAGGCTGGAAGGTAAACCGGATGCAAAGCTTGTGCTGGTGACGGCGATCAATCCGACGCCTGCGGGAGAAGGAAAGACAACGACCAATGTGGGGCTTTCCATGGGACTGAACAAAATTGGGAAAAAAGCAATCGTCACGTTAAGGGAGCCATCCCTGGGGCCCTGCTTTGGAGTAAAAGGCGGAGCAGCTGGCGGCGGTTATGCCCAGGTCGTTCCCATGGATGATATCAATCTGCATTTTACGGGTGATTTCCACGCAATCACCTCTGCCCACAATCTGCTTGCGGCGCTTCTTGACAACCACCTTCATCAGGGGAATGCTTTAAAAATTGACACGAAAAAAATCGTATGGAGAAGAGCGCTGGATATGAATGACCGTGTGCTCCGAAACATTATTGTAGGGCTCGGCGGAAAAGGAGACGGAGTGACAAGGCAGGCCGGATTTGATATCACGGTTGCTTCTGAGATCATGGCGATCCTGTGCCTGGCAACAAGCCTTTCCGACTTGAAAGCCAGACTGTCAAGAATGGTAGTCGCCTATAACACAGAGGGAAAGGCGGTTACCGCGGGAGATCTGGAAGCTACAGGCGCTATGACCCTGCTTTTGAAGGACGCCATAAAACCAAATCTGGTGCAGACCCTTGAAAATACACCGGCCTTTATCCATGGCGGACCCTTTGCCAATATTGCCCACGGTTGCAATTCAGTCATGGCGACAAAAACTGCACTGAAGCTTGCGGATTATGTTGTGACGGAAGCCGGTTTTGGCGCTGACCTTGGTGCGGAAAAGTTCTTTGATATCAAATGTCGGTTCGCAGGATTAAAGCCCGACGCGGTGGTGATCGTCGCATCGGTAAGAGCCCTGAAATTACACGGCGGAGCTCCAAAGGCAGAGCTTTCCCTTGAAAATACGAATGCCCTGGGAGCAGGAACCGCAAATCTGGAACAACATCTGGAAAACCTGGCCAAATTCGGCGTGCCTGCTGTGGTAGCCATCAATAAATTCCCTTCTGATACAGAAGCGGAACTGAAGCTGCTGAAGGAAAGATGCGCGGAAAAGGGCGCCGAGGTAGTCCTCTCCGAAGTATTCACCAAAGGAGGAGATGGCGGAATCGAACTGGCGAAAAAGGTTGTGGAAATCTGTGAGACCAAAACCGCAAACTTTGCGCCCCTCTATGATGCGGAAGGTTCCATTGAAGATAAGATTAACACGATTGCAAAGGAGATCTACCGTGCCGATGGTGTAGAATTCACAGCGGATGCCAGGAAGCAGGTTGCTGATATCACGAATTTAGGACTCGATAAAATGCCGATCTGCATGGCAAAGACTCAGTATTCCTTCTCCGATAATGCGAACCTTTTAGGGGCGCCTACCGGATTCAAAATTACAGTGAGAGAAGTTAGAGTATCTGCAGGAGCGGGCTTTATCGTGGCCATTACCGGAGAAATCATGACCATGCCCGGACTGCCCAAAGTACCGGCCGCCAACGGAATGGATATTACCGAAGAGGGCGAAATCATCGGATTGTCCTGAGGAGCTTATACATATTCATTGAAAGTAAATTACCAACATAACCTAATATAATACAACTAGGGAAGAGGCAGCAGTTACAATATGCTGCCTTCTTTCACACAAGGGAAAACAAACCTAAATCGGTTTGGAGAAGGCAGATCTGATCTATCATGAGGTTGAAGCTTTACTGAAATCATAACAGGAAAGGAGATGTATTATGCTGTTGAAAAACAAGCATAATGTGGATGAAAAATGAACGGATTGAATTTTTTGACTCCGGCGGAGATTACAGAAGCAACAATACAAATAGGAATAAAAAGGACGAAAATACCGGTAATCAATATGATCTTATTGGGTATTCTGGCCGGTGTATTTATCGCATTTGCATCGGAAGGCTCCAATATGGCAGCATTCAATCTCTTCGCAAAACCGGAAACCTTTGGGCTTGGTAAGGTGCTTGCGGGCTCTATTTTCGGCACGGGGCTGATGCTTGTTGTGATTGCGGGAGGAGAACTTTTTACCGGAAACACCATGATGCTTGCGGGAGTGCTGGATGGAAAATTTAGCCTTGCAGGAATGTTGAAGAACTGGGTTTTCGTATACATAGGAAATCTGATCGGTTCTGTTTTCATCGCATATTTAATGAATCAGTCCGGGCTTTTCAACAGCGGGGCTGCCGTTCTGGGAGGGATAACCATAAAAATTGCCGCATATAAGGTCGGACTGACTTTCGGGCAGGCTTTTGTCCTGGGTATCATGTGTAACTGGCTGGTGTGTCTGGCCGTCTGGATGGCTACTGGCGCCAAAGACATAACCGGGAAGATCTTCGCGATTTTTTTCCCGATCTGGTTGTTCATCACTTCCGGATTTGAGCACTGTGTTGCCAATATGTATTATATTCCGGCGGGAATCCTTGCCAAGAACAATCCTGCACTTGCAGAAGCCGCAACAGCC
>CAZTEH010000096.1:8797-14747 GCA_964612345.1 uncultured Oscillospiraceae bacterium
CTGGCTTTTACCATGATCATGCTGCTGACAAACTGGGTTTTAAGACCCAGAAGGAAACACAGCGAAAGCGCCGAATCGACGTTTGAATGCGGTCTTGACACGCAGGGCCAGACCTGGATACAATTCAGGATCAATTATTTCTTATATGCGCTCATCTTTGTCGTATTTGACATTGAGACGGTATTCCTTTATCCCTGGGCTGTAAAATTCAGTTCACTGGGCGCTTTTGCATTTATTGAAATGATAATATTCATAGCAATCCTTTTAGTAGGACTTTGGTATGCGTGGAAGAAAGGAGCGTTGGAATGGAAGTGAAAAATGCCGCGGCAGAATCCCAGCTTCATGCGGAAGCCGCACAAAATGGTATTATGATCACAAAATTTGAAAAGTTGTTGGATTTTTGCCGTTCCAGATCACTGCAGCCTTTCATGTTCGGTCCCGCATGCTGCGCCATGGAGATGATGCAGGCATTTATGGCAAGATATGACGCGGCACGTTATGGCTTTGACACGTTCCGGTCGACCCCGCGCCAGACAGACGTGATGCTGGTTGCCGGGACCATAACCGATAAAATGGCCCCCATAGCAAAAAGGCTTTATGACCAGATTCCCGATCCCAAATGGGTGATCGCCATCGGCAGCTGTGCCATTACAGGAGGGCCTTTTGCAGATTCTTATTGTGTAACAAAGGGTGCGGATAAGCTCTTTCCCGTAGACGTCTACGTGCCCGGCTGCCCTCCCAGGCCCGAAGCCATAATAAAGGGCATGCTCGAGTTGCGGGACATGATTGAGAACCCTGAACTGAAGAAGGTGAAAAAGCATGAATAATACAAATGAACTGCATGAAACCTTGAATATTGCTTTTCATGGAGTTCTCAGGCTTTCCGACGACGGTCAGTCCGTCGATGCTCCTGCGGAAAGCATACCGGACGTCCTGAAGCTGCTGAAGGACCGGTATGAGTATGTAATGCTGGCTGACCTGTCCGCTGTGGAATATGAAGACAGATTTGAGGTTGTCTATCATGTGATGAGGCTGACGGACGCAGGCGTCATCAGGATAAAGGCGGCGCTTCCCCGTGAGAATCCGTCGCTGCCTTCCATAACATCCGTATGGAAAGCCGCAGATGTACAGGAGAGGGAGGCCTTCGACCTGATGGGTATCGATTTCCAGGGTCATCCGGACTTGAGAAGAATCCTGTGCCCTGACGGCTTCACCGGGCATCCGCTTAGAAAAAGCTTCAGCGTGAAGCCCGTGAGCAGGTTTTAACGACGGCGTCAGTCCTATGCTTATTTCTGACGCCTACGGTTTTCGGGTTACGGCAAGTGAATTGCCGAAACCTAAAACCGTTCGTTCAACGATTTGAGTGCCGTGCGAACATTCGCCAGAGGCGAATCGCACATGGCTATTCAAATCGAGCAAGTCGATTTGAATGGGGGATTTTGGAATGATGATGGAATCTGACAAGATAATGACACAGGAATTCAATCTGAACATGGGACCATACCATCCGAGCACCCACGGTGTCTTCCGCGCGGTGCTGACCCTGAACGGGGAAGTAATCGTCAGGCAGAAGAACGTATTGGGGTATCTCCACAGGGGGATGGATAAAATAGCCGAAAGCAAAACCTATAACCAGTTTATACCGTATACCGCCCGCCTTGATTATCTTGCGTCCGCGCTCAACAACATGGGCTATGTCCAGACAGTGGAAAAGCTTGCGGCCATAGAGGTACCCGAGAGGGCTGAATATCTGCGCATTATCGTGGCAGAACTCCAGAGGATTGCCAGCCATCTGCTTATGGTGGGGAGCACCGCAAACGATCTGGGGGCTATGACGGCCATCGTATATTATATGACGTTACGTGAAAAGGTCCTCGATTTATTGGAGATGATTACGGGCGCAAGGCTCACCAACAATTACATGAGAATAGGCGGCGTGATCGATGATCTTCCGGATGAGTTTCTTGACAAGTTCAGGGACCTTCAGAAATTTCTGCCCGAAAGACTGGATATGGTAAATACCCTGATAGTAGGAAATGAAATTTTCGTCTCCAGACTGAAGGGTATCGGGGTAATAACCGCCGAGATGGCGCTTGACTATGGGGTAACCGGCCCGAATCTCCGCGCGGCGGGCGTGGACTTTGATTTGAGGAAGATAGAACCCTGCAGCGTATATGAAAGGTTTGATTTCGAGGTTCCCGTGCTTAAAAACGGAGACGCCTTTGACCGGTTCCTGATCAGGGAGCTTGAGATGAGACAAAGCCTCAGGATTGTCCAGCAGGCGGTGGAAGGACTTCCGGAGGGGCCCATCATGGCGAAAGTACCTAGGCAGATCAAGCCCCCGGCAGGGGAAGTATTCCATAAAATAGAAGGCGCAAGAGGGGTACTGGCCTTCCACCTCGTAAGCGACGGGGGGCCGAAGCCATACAGGCTTCATATTCATGGACCGAGTTTTATTAACATAGGAATCATGCCCGCGATCTCGCCCGGATTGATGCTGCAGGACTTTCTCGCAGCCTTTGCCACGATCGATGTGGACATGGGCGAAGTGGACAGGTAGCGGCGCCGCCCGATTATTATGAACGATTTGAAAAGAGGGAAATTTGCATGGATAATATATTCACGACAATATGGAATTTCTTTGTCTGGTTATTCGAATTGCTCGCAGGCAACAGTACAATCGTCATCATTTTTGTGGGACTTGTCTATTTTGCCTGTATTGCCACCTTTGTGACGTTAATCGTGGTATTCCTCATCTGGATGGAAAGAAGGGTGGCGGCTAGTTTTCAGGAGCGCATAGGACCTAACAAATACGGGCCCCAGGGGCTGATGCAGCCGGTGTATGACGCGGTCAAAATGGTCGCCAAGGGAATCATAACCCCTAAGAACGTTGACAAGCTTGTATACAACTTCGCTCCCATGCTGATATTCGTGGCAACACTCTTGGTTTTCGCGGCGCTTCCTTATGGAGAAGGCTTTTTGACGGTGGTAAACCTGAATGTGGGCATCCTGTACATAATCGCAGTCTCTTCCATGACGACGATTGCGCTTCTGATGGCTGGCTGGGGTTCCAACAATAAATACACGCTGATCGGAGGAATGAGGGCCATAGCCATGGTGATAAGCTATGAGATCCCCTTTGCTTTTTCTTTCCTCGGAATTATCATGCTCACCGGCTCTATGAACATGACCGATATCATAAACGCCCAGCAGAACGTGTGGTTTGTTTTCCTGCAGCCTCTTGCATTCGTATTGTTCATGATATCCATGCTGGCTGAGCTGAATCGGTCGCCCTTTGATCTGCCTGAAGCAGAGTCGGAGCTGGTTGCCGGTTATATTACAGAATATCCTGCCATGAAATTCGGACTTTTTTATCTGGCCGAGTTCGCAAATGTATTCAGCATGAGCGCAATCGCCGTAACGGTATTTTTCGGCGGATGGCAGGGACCCTTCCTCCCTTCCTGGCTTTGGTTCCTCATAAAAACCTTTCTCATGATTTACGTGATTATGTGGATCAGATGGACAATGCCGCGAATGAGGCTAGATAAGATAATGAAGCTAAACTGGCAGGTATTGATACCGCTTTCCATCCTTAACATCTTCCTTACAGGGATCGGGATCAAGCTTTATCAGTATTTTGCCGGAACGGGAGGTGTTTAAGGCATGAAGGGAACAGGTATTTTGAAAGGCCTGGGCGTAACCTTCAAAATGTTTTTCAGGAAGAAGGTAACCCATGAATATCCCGACGTGATGCCGGATATCGCGGCACGCTCTCACGGCTCTTTTGAATTTGATGCGGAGAAATGCATATCCTGCGGAATCTGCGTAAATGAATGCCCCAACGGATGTATCAAGCTCGATACCTTCCTAAACGATCAGGGCAAAAAAACCCTTGAAGAATACAGCATAAACCTCGGTTACTGCCTGTTCTGCGGATTCTGCGTTGATGTCTGTCCAAAGAACGCCATAACGTTCAGCCCCAACTTTGAGCTTGGCAGCTACACCAGGGAGGGGACCATATATACGTGGAGGGTTGAGGAACCCAAGACGGAAGAGGAACCGGCCGAACAGCCCGAAACGGCTGCCGCGGCGGTAGAATAGGAGGTGACGGTATGGATCCAAATACGATTATTTCATTAATCATATCAAACGCGGTTTTCTTTCTGCTTGCTACCGTTATCATCGTTTTTGCGACTATGATGGTATCCTCCAGGAACCTTGTACACAGCGCATTGTTTATGGTTGCAGCCTTTATAGGGATAGCGGGCATATTTGCCATGCTCAGCGCGGACTTCCTGGCCGTGGTGCAGGTGCTGGTCTATGTCGGAGCGATATCGGTGCTTCTGGTTTTCGGCGTCATGCTGACGAGAAGAGCCGATATGACAAGCAGCAATCCGGGCAATCATCACAAGCTTGGTGCTTTCCTCACAGCCATCGGTCTTTTTGGTGTGCTTACGTGGAAGGTGCTGTCCACCGAATGGGCCACCACATCCGCACCGCCTGCGGAGAGCACGGTAGGGCAGATCGCGGACCTGCTTCTGGGCAAATACGTGGTTCCCTTTGAAGCAGCGGCGGTTTTGCTGCTGGTTGCTATGGCGGGCGCCATTATTCTCGCGAAAGGAGCTGATTTTACAGAATGATTGGATTACAGCATTTTCTGATACTTGCGGCGGCGCTGTTTTGTATCGGCTTCTACTGCGCGGTTGTTAAAAAGAACGCAATTGCCGTATTCATGGGAATTGAGCTTATGTTGAATTCCGTCAACATCAATCTGGTTGCTTTCAACCGGTTCATGTCCCCGGATAAACTCGACGGACATGTGTTCGCCATATTCGTGATGGTGGTTGCCGCGGCCGAGGTTGCCGTGGGACTCGCGCTTATCGTATCGATTTACCGTCATCGGAAGTCTGCCACAGTCGATGATCTGAATCTGTTGAAGTGGTAAACGACGAACAAATCGATTTGAATTTTATGGAAAGCAGGTGAAGAATTAAAATGGTTCAGTATGGATGGTTAATACCGGCGCTTCCATTTACGGCATTTATTATGATTGTATTCCTCTTTAAGAGGTACAAAATGCTCAGCGCTCTTACCGCGCTTGCTTCAATGGCTGCGTCCTTCATCATTTCACAGGGAATTCTTGTTGAAAAGATAAAAGACCCGGCGGCATATGACCTGGCCGTCGATTGGCTGAAGCTATCCCCTGTGGGCAGCTTCAGGGGACTTGACGTGCAGATGGGCATACTGATCGACCCCCTGTCGTCCGTGATGCTTTTTGTCGTCACCTTTGTGGCAGTCCTTGTGGCGCTTTTCTCGATGGGCTATATGAAGGGGGACGAAGGATTTTCCAGGTATTTTGCCTATCTTTCCCTTTTTGCGTTCTCGATGCTTGGACTTGTCGTTTCCAATAACTTTTTCCAGATGTTTGTTTTCTGGGAATTGGTGGGTTTGTCGTCATACCTCCTGATCGGATTCTGGTTCCACAAGCCCAGCGCGGCGGATGCCGCCCTGAAGGCCTTTGTAACCAACAGGTGGGCGGACTTCGCATTTATGCTCGGCGTAATATTGATGTTTGTACATTTCGGAACCTTCAATTTCGCGGAGCTGGAGCGCATGATCCCGCTGTCCGGGGATATCGGCTTTATCACGCTGATCGGCCTTCTGATCTTTGCGGGGCCTGTGGGCAAATCTGCCCAGTTCCCCCTGCACGTGTGGCTGCCGGACGCCATGGAAGGCCCCACTCCCGTCAGCGCCTTCATCCACGCGGCTACCATGGTTGCGGCGGGCGTATTCCTGATTGCGCGGAGCTTTATCCTGTTTGAAACCTCTGAAACGGTTATGACGGTTATCGCTTATGTCGGCGGCTTCACATCCATATTTGCCGCTTCCATTGCTCTTGTGCAGAGAGACGTAAAGAGGATCCTCGCTTACTCCACCTTAAGCCAGCTTG
>CAZTEH010000097.1:0-14741 GCA_964612345.1 uncultured Oscillospiraceae bacterium
CTGAAATTTCAACATTTCAGCGTTCTTATTTTGCCTTTTCAGACACTTTGTGGTGCGCCCAGAGGGATTCGAACCCCCGACCTTCGCATTCGTAGTGCGCTACTCTATCCAGCTGAGCTATGGGCGCGCATCCATATGTTTGCTCGCATAGGTACGGTGTAAATTATATAACATTCCAGGGTTGGTTGTCAAAGTAAAATTGTTTATAATTTATGTAAATATTCATTCGATTCAAAACAAAAATTTTTATACAAACACAAACTGAATCATCACCATATAAAATACCGTTCCCCCAAGGATGCTGAGCAGATTGTTCTTTCGCCACAAATGCAAGCCGGCAACCGTCACTACTGCAATGAGCTCCGGAATGCCAAAAGGCGCATCCATAACGGATACATTTCTCAGGCAATAGACGATCAGCATACCCATCACTGCAGGAGGAAGTGTATTTCCAAGATAGGTGATCACTTTCGGAGTTTCCCCTGTCCTGCTGAACAAGATAAACGGAGCAGCCCGTAGGCCAAAGGTTATGACGGCAATGACCAGAATAATCAGGAGGGATTCACCAAAGCTTAATATCATGGCATTTGATCCCCCTCTTCTGTTTTTATCGTCATTTTTCCCTCAATTTGTTTTCTCGCCAGCATAATAGCAATTACAATCAAAATCATGGACGGGATGACAAGATTCCCCGGTCCGATGACCACTAGCACGGCAATTGTACTGCCAAGCCCGATTAAAGCCGGAATATGAGAGGAATATGATTTCCACTGGTCAATAAAGATCACAATAAACAATGCCGTCATGGCGAAGTCCATCCCCGTGGTATCAAAGGTGATCATTGCTCCGGCAAGGGATCCGATCACAGATCCCAGAACCCAATAGGATTGATTCAGGAACGCCACGCAGAAAAGGAACTTCTTTTCATCTACATTGGCAGGAGCCTTCTTACTGCATAACAGCGAGTAGGTCTCGTCCGTAAGAGCAAAAGCCATATACCATTTTCTCTTCCCCATACCGCTAAAGCGGTCCAGGAAGGAAAGCCCGTAAAAAATATGCCTGAAATTTACGACAAGGGTCATGACCGCGATTTGAATCAAGCCGATTCCACCGTAAAAAAAACTGACGGCTATAAACTGCATAGCGCCTGCGTATACGGTCAAGCTCGTAAAGAATGCCCATATAAAATTGTATCCTGCGTTTTCAAATAACAGACCAAAGGCGATTCCTATCGAAAGGTAACCGAGCAGAACGGGTATTGTCACCGGAAAAGCAGCCTTGATTGCTTGCTTCATTTTCTATGTACTCTCTTGTTCTTGTGAATTTTTATGCCAAATGTCTTGATTTATAGTATACTAAGAGTAACAGCTTTTTTCAACGTGTTTCTACAGGGGGAGATGAGATCGATGAATAATATCAAAAAAGCAGGCATTATTACAGGGGCAGTTGTCGGTGGAGCCATCGGAGGAACCATTTCCTTTGTCGGCAAGATGACCAATCAGAAGTTTATTGATGAATTAGGAGAAAGCGTGATTGATTCCACCATTCTGACCGGAGGAATTGCCGGAGACATCGCTAGTGGTACAACCAATGTGATCTCCGGGAAAATAAAGAAAAGCAACCGTAAGGTCGAAGAAGGGAAAGACGAGCTGAAGTCGGCCGGCAATCAGGTCGTTCAGAATTTTGTCAATAATGTTCAAACTGTTGTTGATAACAGCGGCGAAATATTGGAAGGCGTAAAGGAAAAGGACAGCAGGAAAATTATGCGGGGTGCAAAAACCCTCGTTAAGGTTGTCGCTGTGGGCGCCATTACCGTCGGGGCCATAAAGATAAAGCCTGATAATGAAGAAGTTAAAAGCAAATCAGAAAAAATGAATGATGAGTAATCATAAAAAAAGACGAATCAATCGTCTTTTTTTATATTCAATATTCGAACTGTATTCCAATTAATCCGGCGCGTATTCCCCCAGCTTCAAGGAGATCTGTCCTGATGAGCCGTTTCGTACAACGGTGATCTTTAACGTATCTCCGACGCTGTATTTTTCGAGGACTTGCGTCAGAACGGTTCCATTGGTGATTTTCGTACTATCCACATAGGTAATCATATCTCCAGCCTTAAATCCGGCACTGGCAGCGTTGGATCCAGACTCGACGGACTGAACATAAACGCCAAGCTGTCTGACCCCATATAATAAGGCTTTCTGGGTTGTTGTTAGATCAAGGAATGTCATTCCCGTATCAATTCTCCCTTTGACATATCCATAGTTTAAGAGCTCGTTGGCAACGGTCTTCGCTTCGTTGATCGGGATGGCAAAGCCCAGCCCTTCCACGTCAGAACCCGAAGATTTGGCCACGACGATACCGATCAGTTCCCCACGATCGTTAAACAGTCCCCCTCCCGAATTTCCCGGGTTGATGGCTGCATCGGTCTGCAGCAGTGTCATTGTCTTTCCGTCAATGACCAGTTCTCGATCCAGGGCGCTGATAATCCCCTCGGTTACCGTTCCTCCAAGCTGACCCAACGGGTTTCCGATTGCTATGGCCGTATCCCCAACCATTAACTCACCGGAATCACCAAGCACAGCCGATGTTAATCCGGTTGCACTGATCTTCAGTAAAGCGACGTCGGTTTTATTGTCGGTACCAATCAGAGAGGCCGAATACGTAGTTCCGGTCTTTAGTCGTACCGTTATTTTATTCGCTCCATCAATTACATGGTTGTTTGTTACAATATATCCATCCTGTGAAATGATTACACCGCTTCCTGCACCATTGGTAACATACTGCTGCATCCGGCTGTCGGTGGTAACCGTTTCTGTTGTGATCTCCACAACGGAATTTGCTGTTAAGCTTGCAATATCCGCTATGGAATGCACCGTACCGGATTCCGTCGACGTCGTCCCCAGCTCAGATGTCAAATCCGCTTTCGTGCTCAAAGAAAGCTGCGCAGCCGTGCCTATGCCGGCTGCGTCATCGAATCCGGCGACGGCCAATCCACCTGCAAAACCGAAAGCCGAAGAAACGGTAATGCTGAATACCAATACAATTACCGCGCTCTTTGCCGTAATGAGATACCTTCTTTTTTTCATATAATTTACACCCCCATTGATCCATTAAAAAAGACTATCCTTTTCCTATCAACAGGATAATCTTTTATTGTGTAGAATTTATGAAGAGTGAATAATATCTATGCAAAATGTTATTCCACTTTGGCAACGGTGAACAATTCTCGCAGAACCTCCTGCCCGGAAGGCCAAGGATCCATTATCGTCCAAAAACCCACACCGGCAAGCTCATATTCATTCACAAGTTCCAACTTGGCTCTCATGCTCCTTGCATCCTCAAACCAGACCACATGCTTCCGTCCCTGCGCATCCGTATATTCATAATAAGGAGACTGAGCAACTTCATCATACTGAATCGTTGCACCCACCTGTTGTGCTCTTGCCATCGCTTCGGGAATGGACAGGTTTTCCGCTTCCGACTCACCTTGAACATAGGGAAGCGTCCAGTCATATCCATAATTTGGAATTCCCATTAAAATTTTTGACCGGGGAATTTCCGTTACTGCATAATCCAGTACCTGCCGTACCTTATCAATCGGTGCCACAGCCATGGGCGGCCCATAGGTGTAGCCCCATTCATAGGTCATGAGCATCACAAGATTAGCAGCGGCACCGATGCCGGCATAATCATGTCCCCCATAGAGCAGACCCGGCTGATCTGCCGAAGTCTTTGGTGCCAGCGGAACGGTCACGATATAGCCTTCCGGAGTTACTCTGGCTGCAGTCTGCGCAATCAGGCCCGTATACAGATCCCGATCCTCACGGTTGACAAATTCAAAGTCAAAATCGATGCCGTAGTAGTCTTTTCGTTCTAACTCTGCCGCGATATTGTCGATCAACCGCTGTCTTGCTACCGGATTATTCAGTACCTGACTTGCCAGCTCAGTGCTGAAATTGCCCTCCTCGTTCATTGGCGTCAGAACCATAAGGGGCTGGACGCTATGTGCTCTTACAATCTCAAGTGCTCTTTCATCATTTAATGTGATCAGATCTCCTTGCGGAGTAAACCCATAGCTGAAAGAATTGTAATAAGTCAAATCCGGCAGCCAAGACTCCAGGGTGCCCTGATCGATAAACGGATAGGCATATCCAGTCGCAATAATCGTTCCAAATTGCGATGCCCTAATGTCATACCAAGGCATAATTTCACCTCCCTTACCTACAGGATATGTCTGCAGAAAAGTAATTATGCCCCGAAACCTCCGACTCAATCGTCGGTTTGCCAACATATGCAAATGCAGTTGCCGACATCAATGCAAGTATAACCAGCGTAATTGTGATTATTTTTATCGTATTTCCTGTCCTCATTTTACTCCCCAACTTTTCTTAGTGATACACCTTTTGTACTTATAAGACGTTTTGCTGTCGAATAAAGTTCCTTATTTCACAAAAAAACACTCGGCAAATATTGTCGAGTGCTTCTTTGCTAATATCTTGATTGGATGATCCTGATCACGAATCCCAATTGTCATCTGCCTTTTTATGCCCGTATTTTGACTTTCCTTGTATTTCAGGCACAGGCTTTTGATCATTTTTGGGAATGTGCTGCTTATGGTTGCTCTCCGTGCCATGCGGCTCTTCAGGATCCGGTCTTCTCATACCTGCCTTCGCCATTCGCCAACCTCCTATACATCATTGTTCTTGATGGACTGTTTTTTAGCATTTTTATTCTGATTTTGATTCTCACGCGTCAGAGGTATCTGATCGTTTGCTTTTTTCTTTCTCGCTGTCTTATTGTCCACTTGGCTGTCCTTTGCCATGGTAACCTCCTTTGATTTCAATAATTTCGTTCATCAAGTATATTGTTGCCAGCAGCAAAAGAACTATTCGCAATTTGCGGTAAGATAGATTTTATTGAAGGACCAGCGATTCGATCTTCTTCAGACTGTCGTAATTGTAGGAGGTAATTCGCCCGTCCTGAACATAATAAAGCTCATCACCGATATACAGAATCCGCCTTGCATATGGAATGTCGTTTCCATAAACACCGGAAGGCTCGGATTCGAGGATTCCCTTCAAGGCAAGCTCTTTTCCCTCATAATTCATGATAATCGCTCCCTGATTGTAAGCTTTATCCTGGTTTTCATAGGCCAGATACGCGTCAATGGCAACATTTTCATTGGATTGATCCACCATGATCGCTTTATGGTTATAGAGCGCCTCCGTGCTGCTGCCCGAATCTCCGACGACATACTTTGAAATTTCCTTCGGTTTTCCCATATCGGAGATGTCAAAGAGTGAGAATTTTATGCCGCCCTGGCGGGTTCCAATGACAACATCTTTGCCGCTGCTGTCTTTTCGGTAAATTTCATAGGTATCAGCCCCTATGCCCAAAAGAAGATCCTCCCCAATAGGATGCAGGTAGCTGCTGAAGCCCGGGACCTTCAGTTCTCCGGTCAAAACGGGATTTTTCGGATCAGAAAGGTCAAACACAAATAGCGGATCTATGGTTCTGAATGTAACAACGTAGCCCTTATCCCCCATAAATCGTACGGAATAAATGGATTCTCCCTTAGCCAGATCCTCCACCGATCCTGCGATATTGAGTGACGGATCGAGAATATATAAACTGTTGCTATTCTTTTCCCATTCTGTTGTAGCAACTCTCAGGTTTCCTTCAAATTCGTCCATGGAAAACTGATTCAGAAGATATCCGGGAACTGAGCCTGAACCCGCATAGCCAACCTTCATTCCCTCCAGATCAAATTTTATGATCGAGGTATCGGCGGAAGAATTATTGAATGCCAGGTATAATGCCGACTCGTTCATATACATGGTTGCCCCGTAAGCGGTGATAGCCTCAACCTCGGTCTTTTCCTCATTATTCACATTGACTGCTGAAACGACCAGGTATCCCGGGCAAGGATGGTTCGGCATAATCATCACATCATCAAGCTTCATGCTGAACTCTTGATTGCTCACGGTCGTATCTCTCATCATGGGCAGAATGATTCCTCCGGAAGGATAAGTATTCGTGACCAGGTAAACGATATCACCGTTTTTCCTGCTTGACTGATAATACCCTTCCATCTCGTGTCCTTTCAGAAGTACAGGCTTGAGCGGATCAGAGATATCGTATATGTCCACAAAGCTGTAGGTCTTTGGCGGATCGTACGGAGTCATGATTTCCATGCCCCTATCATTACTAAAAGGCTTCGGCAAGTCCATTACGGCGGGATTATATTCCGATCTGGTTCCGAGAATGATCAGCCTGTTATCATCCACATAGGCTTCACTTACATTTTTGTTTGCGGCAAGCCGGATGGCTGTTCCATCGCTCAACTTGCCGTTATCCGCGCCGACAATTCGGACTACATTGTTTCCCGCAATATAGATATACTTGCCGTCCGTTTTCACGATATCCGCCTCATCGATGCCCTCGACCTGGACATTCGTTGTGGAATAATCGCTGACTCCCGAGCCGGACTGTGACTTGGCTGCAGGAGTCAAGCCTCCATCTGCCTCTGCCGCTGCGTCATCTGTCGCCTGGCCGAAGCCATTCACAGCATCGACCGTATAGGATACCTCTCTTTCTCTCACGGATAGAATTTGCTCCAGTTCCTTTATCGTTCTCGCTTTCACAGCTTCCCCTATTTTCGCTTTGACATCAGCCATCAATCCAGCATTTGACTTCAGATTCAATTCCTGGTCGGAAACAGCGATCACACGGTCATAATAGGATACTTTTTTTCCCAAAACATTTTCACAGATCACCCTAAGCGGCACCATGGTTCGTCCATCCATGATCATGGATTGGGAATCCATGGCATATTCGGTTTTCTGCTGACCGTTCAAAGCGATATACTTCTTGCTTCCGATTGGGAAGAAATACTGTTTTCCGTCATATTTTATGACGGCTTCCTTTTTCGTCTGGTCATAGGTCACCTCGGCACCAAAGAATTCCGATATGGCTCTCAGAGGAAGCAATGTCCTGGATTGAATGACAGTTGCTCCCAGGTCCGGGTTGGCCGAATCAAGCATCTTGACCTCTCCGTTTGATAAAATCAATGGGCTGCCTGTATACAGGTAGATTTCTTCCCCTGTGGGCTCACTTTGAGCCGGCTGGCTTTGATTTGCTGCCAGCGCCAGTATCGTGCCGGATAATAAAAATAATATAACCAGAACTACATATAGCAATGTTTTTTTTCGCATAGCAATATCCCCTTTCTTTTTTTATTTTTGTCTTTCCATTCACCGTATGATTTTATCTGTTTGACGAAGAAGTCTGGCATAATGTTCCTGCCGGAATTCCCCTTTGAAATAATTACTTAGAATCAGGAAATATCTAATAATACTAGGGAGGAATTGATTGAATGAAAAAGTTATTTATTATCTTAATTTCTGCTTTGACTGTAATGATTGTTCTGACGGCTTGCGGCCCCGACACGGGGAATGGCGACGACAGTGGCATAGATAAGAACGATCCTTTGAAGGATTTAAAAAGTTATATCGAACAGTCCGAGAATCCGGCTGAAGTGAAAGAATATGAACGGCATCCTGTCCGGCAGCGTCAACTATGAAAAAGAAGTACTTGAAACTGCCGGCTTTAAACTCATCCGTATGGAAGGACCTTTGGTCTTGTTTGATTCGAAGAAAATCGATCCGGAATTTATTTCGGCCTTTGATTATTTTCTGGAAACCTATCCGGATCTGAAAACGGCTGAAACGATTGAAACCTTTCAGGTGGAACTGAAAGCAACCTGAACCAATAAAATCATTGAGAACTCCAGAACAAAAAAACCCCTAAGACTGCAATTGCAAGCTTAGGGGTTTTCATCATTTTCCTCTATTCACTGATTTCTTCCAGTGATTTTCCCATGGTTTCCTTGCCGAATATCGCTACTACAACAGCAACGACTGCAAATACAGCGGTGAGAAGAGCAAAAACATAGCCATACCCGGCTTTTTCACCGTAAGCGTTATAGATGACCGGAACGACAAGCGGAGCGGCAAAAGCACCAATTCTGCCAAAAGCAGCAGCCCATCCCGTTCCGCTTCCTCTGGCTATGGTCGGATATACTTCAGGAGTATAGGCATAGACACAGCCCCATGCTCCCAGGCTAAAGAAATAGAGCAAAGATCCATAGAGAAGAACTTGTGTTGTGGACTCCGCATGACCAAACAACCATGCTGCAAGCGCAGTGCCGGCAAAGTATATGGTAAGTACCTTTTTTCTGCCGATTTTTTCAACAAGGTAAGCAGCGCTGAAATATCCCGGCAGCTGAGCAAGACACATGATCAGCGTAAATTGGAAGCTCTTGACCAGAGCAAAGCCTTGCGCCATCAGCAGAGAAGGCGTCCATAGTACAAACCCGTAATATCCGAAATTGATACCGATCCAGATCACCCAAAGGACAAAGGTGGTTCTGATATATTTTTTTGACCAAAGCTCTCCCAGTGATAGGCGCATTTTCGCTTCCTTACTGTTCTCTCCGGAATGTTCTTTTACCGGATATGTTTCAAGGTTGGCCTGTTTTTCCATGATTCGGACCAATTGGTCCGCTTCCTCGCCTCTGCCGGCTGCTTCCAGATAACGCGGTGATTCCGGTACAGCCCTTCTGAGATAAGCTGCAAACAATGCAGGTACTGCACCTACCCAGAATGCTGTTCGCCATCCATAAACCGGAATCAAAAGATAAGCAACCAATGCCGCCAGAATCCATCCCCAGGCCCAAAAGCTTTCCAGGATAATAACGTTTCGTCCCCTGATCATCTTAGGCGAAAATTCGCTGATCAGTGTCGAAGCAGCAGGCAATTCTCCTCCGAGTCCAAATCCCGTACAAAATCTCAGGACAAGCAGCATTGGATAATTTAATGCGAAGCCGGATAATCCGCTGGCTATGCCATAGATCACCAATGTCCACATCACAACCGTTCTCCGGCCCCATTTGTCGGCAGCCATACCCGATAATGCCGCACCAAAAATCATGCCCAGCATTCCTGCACTGCCCAATAATCCGATCTGTGCCGTAGACAGCTCCCAGTCTGCGCCGATAGCGGCCATAACACCGGATACCATTCCCTGATCCATTGCATCAAACATCCATCCAATACCTGTCATAAACAGGATCTTTTTCAGCATGGGAGTTGACGGTAATCGATCAATACGATTTGAAATATGATACATATCAATCTCTCCTTCTTTCATAAAAAACATACAATCATTCCGTGTTTACATATGTAATGTTAGCTGTCTTGTCACCTAACTCAGTCTACCATATTAATATGAAACAATCAAGAGATTATTATGACAAAAAGACCCAAAAAGACAGCAGGCATAAATGTCTGCTGTCTTTTCTATCTCATTTAATAAATTTATTATTGATAGTATCGATCTTATTTTGCAAGATCTGCTTTATCAGGCATATCATCGATTGTTTCTGCCGGCATTGTGAAATCACATTCCATTAGAGGAATAATCTTTGTCTTGTGCTTCATCTTATATCCAAAGTATAACAATGGGGTTACAGGAATCAGGATATAGTTGGTGATGAAATCAAACCATGTAAATGCATCAAATACCCAAACATTTGCTCCGAAGATAACGAATGTAATCGTAATCATCGCAAAGATTGGACCAAATGGATATAAGAACGCTTTATACTTCAGTTCTTCAATCTTACGACCCTGTGCAATCCAAGCTTTTCTGAATCTGTAATGACAGATTGCGATACCGAGCCAGATGATAAATCCGGAAATACCAGAAGCATTGTAGAAGATTGCATAAATCTTACCTTCGCCAATAATGGAAGCGAAGAAGGAAAGTGCTGCAATCAGACCAGTAGCCCATACTGCATATACAGGAACACCCTTCTTGGATACTTTTGAGAAGAATTTAGGTGCGTTTCCTCTAAGAGCCATTGCATGAAGCATTCTGGAAGCTGTATAAAGTCCAGAGTTACCGCAAGACAGAACAGATGTAAGAATTACTGCATTCATAACGGAAGCAGCAGCAGCAAAGCCTGCATTCTTAAATACCAATGTCATTGGGGATGCTGCAACATTACCTACGCCACCGCCCAGGATGTCAGGACTAGTAAACGGAATCAAGGTACCAACAATAAAGATGGATCCGATGTAGAATAATAATATTCTCCAGAATACACTCTTGATTGCTTTCGGTACGTTTTTCTGTGGATCTGCTGTTTCAGCAGCAGCAAGACCAACGATTTCAGTTCCCTGGAACGAGAATCCGGCAATCAGGAATACGCTCATCATAGCGGCAAATCCGCCTACAAATGGAGCCTTTCCAGCATCTCCGCCATCTAATGTCCAGTTCTGGAATCCCATCTCATGTCCGCCCATAATACCTACGATCATTGCAACACCAACGATCAAGAAGACGATTACTGCTACAACTTTGATTCCTGCAAACCAGTATTCTGCTTCTGCAAATGATTTTGTAGAAATCAAGTTTAATCCCATTAACAAAACAAATGCCATCATTGCAACTGCTGTAACAGGCATATCAGGCAGCCAGAACTTAACGATCAGGCCGGCAGCAACGAATTCCGCTGCAACTGTGATAGCCCATGAGAACCAGTAATTCCAACCTACAGCAAAGCCGAAAGCTGGATCGATAAATCTGTTCGCGTAAGCTTCGAAAGAACCTACTAAAGGAAGCTGGGTTGCCATTTCACCAAGTGATGACATCATAAAAAATACTATAATACCCATTAGTCCGAAGGCAATCATTGCACCACCAGGACCTGACGAAGAAATTGCTCCTCCACTGGCAAACCATAAACCTGTTCCAATAGCTCCGCCGATAGCGATCATACTAAGCTGTCTGGATTTAATACCACGATGCAGTTTAGTATCTTTTTCTGTACTCATAATAAATCTCTCCTTACCTTAAATAAAAAATAGTTTACACTGAATAAGAATAAAATCTCTTCTATTCGTGTTGGATCAATCACCTCCAAACCTGCTTTTCAAAATTCAACATAAAAACGATACTTTCATTAAAAACCTACCGGTTTTACGAAGTATTCTGTCAATTTAATTAAATTATACCATTGAATATAGAAAAAGCAATACCCGGGGAATAGTTTGTTCCTTTATGCGCAAAATACTAATATCTCAACCGTTTGCAAATAAACAAATCGATCATCATGGTGCAAAATTATTTGCAGAAATCAAAAAAAAAGAGAGGCCACTCTCTTTTGAAATATATTAAGTGACCTCTTGCTGCTTGATCTTATTTGCGACTACCTGCTTACCAAGTTCTGGAAGAGTTTTTGACGGTAAATTACCATAGTCGACATAGCCATCCGGCGTATCCCGCTGCACCTCATCCTTCCCCATCTCCACAAGTTGTTTTGAAATTAAATTTCCTACGTCTCTCGATTTAAGATTTCCTAAGTCCATATTGTTATCAGCCATAATACTACCTCCTCTTATGGTTAGTTTGACCATGATTCACATAGTTATGTATTAAAAAAATTAATTGTGAAACATTATAGTATGAAAAAATAGATTTCAAATTGGATAGGAGGAATCATATGAGAGATGTGGTGATCGTCAGCGCCGCCAGAACTCCCATCGGAAGTTTCGGTGGTAAACTCAAGGACATACAAGCTGTTACATTAGGAGCTATCGCTGCCAGGGAAGCGATGAAACGGGGCAGAATCGATCCCGGGATCATCGATGAAGTAATTTTTGGAAATGTGCTGCAGGCTGGGCTTGGTCAAAATGTTGCAAGGCAGGTGGCAATGGCCGCCGGAATTCCAAAGGAGGTCCCTGCAATGACCGTGAACAAGGTCTGCGGCTCGGGGCTGAGAACAGTCAGCCTGGCCGCTCAGATCATCAAGGCGGGAGATGCGGATTGTATCCTTGCAGGCGGAACGGAAAGCATGAGCCAGGCCGGATATATCGTTCCTACCGCAAGATGGGGCGCCCGGATGGGCGATACGAAGATGATCGATATTGTGGTCAATGATGGACTGACCTGTGCCTTCAATAATTGCCACATGGGGATCACCGCAGAGAACATCGTGGAGCAATGGAGTCTCACACGTGAAGAATTAGATGCGTTCGCCGCAGTTTCACAGAACCGGGCTGAAGCGGCAATTAAGGCAGGAAAATTCAAGGATGAAATCGTTCCTGTTGAAATCCCGCAAAAAAAAGGAGAGTCCATCCTTTTCGATACAGATGAATATCCAAAATCCGGCGTATTGGCAGAGAATCTCAGCAAAATGAAACCGGTATTCAAGGCAGATGGTTTTGTGACTGCAGCGAATGCCTCGGGAATAAACGACGGAGGTGCGGCAATTATCGTTATGGCAAAAGAGAAGGCAGATGAAATGGGATTGAATTACCTTTGCACGATTAAATCCTATGCTTCCGTAGGTGTCGAGCCGAGCATTATGGGCATCGGTCCCATCCCGGCTTCACAGAAAGCATTAAAAAATGCAGGATTATCCATGGAAGATATCGATCTGTTCGAAGCAAACGAAGCCTTCGCTTCACAATGCGTTGCTGTGGGAAAGGATCTGGGCATTGACCCTGAAAAACTGAATGTCAACGGAGGAGCCATCGCACTAGGTCATCCCATCGGTGCATCCGGTGCAAGAATTCTAATTACACTAATCTATGAAATGCAAAAAAGAAGTATCCGGTATGGCCTTGCCACCCTGTGCATCGGCGGGGGCCAGGGAACTGCATTGATTATCGAAAACAAAATCTTTTCTACGGGAGGTGATAACGTTGGATAATTTCAAAAAAAATGAGCAAAATAACCAAGACAACAGAATTCTTCGGGATAACTTCAAAGACATTGAGGAAAATGACGATGATGCTCAGATACAGAGCAACCGGGACCTGCGGGACAATTTCAGGAACATTCAGGAGTTTATGAATACTAAACATTAATAATTGGTTCTGCCGGACGAGAGATATCGTTCAGCAGGTTCTGATTAATATATATAAACTGAATAACATGAACAGAAGCAGTTATTATAACTGCTTCTTGTTTTTCAGCGTATAACTGTATGCAGCCAGAGCAAAATGAGTTTAAGCAAACCAGGAGGTGGGCCGCATGAATCAGCAAAGACGATCAATTATAATCATCGTTTATGATGGTGATGAATTTTCCGATTTCCTTGAACATATCGAGATTGCTGATAATAAAGCTTTGGAGTTTATAATATCCCTCTATCATCTTCTGGTTTTCCGGATTGGAATAATATCCCACAAGTGCTTCTTTTGTCAAAAGCATGCTCGTCTGATCAGGTGGCGTCTGTCTTTCGATCTGTTCATTGATGATCCGTCCACCAATTCTTACCAAGTGTGCAAGCCCATCGTCATCGATATTGCCATACAATTCGTCAACGATTTTTCCAATGTCCTCCGGGAATTCGATTTCCTTCATTTCATCCAGTCTTCTGATCAGTTCATTCCACGCGGATACTTTTTTATCGGTATCAAGAGGAACATTCAAATAATTACCATAGAATATTGCAAAGGTTTTTCCCAAAGTGCCCGGAAAGATTCGTTCCAGCTCCCTTCCCACTTGCCCCGAGCCCTCCGACAGCATATCCAGCCCGTGATTGAATTTTTTCAGCGTGATGAAGGAAAAGTCTCTTTCCTCAATGTCTTCCGATATCAAATCATTCATTATCTTTTTATTCTGAAACAATATATTTATTTTTTGGTTTATTAAAACTAATTGCTCTTTCAATACATCCTTCATGGGAACCGAATTTACGATGATATCGCTGATTGCCTTTATCGGCAAATCCAGTCTTCTGAGAATATTAATTATGATCAGCTTTCTAACTTCCTCGTCGGTGTAATGCCGATAATTGTTGTCAGGATCTTTTCGGGGTTTGATCAATCCTTCATTTTCATAATAATAAATAGCCTTTTTGGTGAGCCCTGTTTCTTTCATTACCTCATTTATTTTCATCCTATCATCTCCTTTATCTTAACTATAAAATATAACCTTAGGGAATAGTCAAGATTTTTTTTCAACATATTATGTTTCTACAATTTTTTTAGAATACTTCCTATAGAATCAGCATATATTAATGATTGGTTGCCGCCGCAAGCGTCCTGAAAAAAATTGGCTGCAACAAACAATAAGGAAGGAAGTGGTTTGATTGGAAGACCATGAAAGAATTTTTGAGCTCTCTGAGGATGTCATCAACGAATGCCTCATACTGATATAGTCTCAGACAGCTTAAGATAAGCCGACGGCCACGTAAGGCTATCCAACAAATCTGCTACTAGTGTGTCCTAGTAGTATTTTTTTGACAATTTTACTGCTGGATGACAACGTAAATATTGCCTGTTATATAACATGCCGCTTCGGTTAAGTTATAATTAAGGCGGTGATGATATATGAATAAGCAATCAAATAAGGAAACCAACCGTAAATTAAATAAATTGAAAACGGAATTTGCAAATGAAACCGGAATTGATATCTCACAATATAATAATCTGAATAAAGCCAGCCTGACCTCAAGGCAAAATGGTTACGTGGGCGGTTATCTCGGCGGAACCATGACGAAAAGACTTGTTGAAATGGCTGAGCAGCAGCTGATGGAAAATGAAGATAAAAAGTAAATATTTTTGAGGAAAAGGAAAGAGAACCTGCATTGAGGTTCCCTTTTCATTTAGGCTCTACAATAAATGTTGGGGTGACCACCAAGAAAACGGTGATTGCCCTGACAT
>CAZTEH010000098.1:0-14450 GCA_964612345.1 uncultured Oscillospiraceae bacterium
TGCCAGATTTTTTTATACAAACTTTCGATGATCAGAGGCACCCCCAGGAAGATGGTCGGCCTCGCCTCGGATAGATTTTTCACGATGTACTTCAGTCCTTCGCAGTATGCGACGGAGGCACCACGATACAGCGGCATCAGGAAACCGCAGGTACACTCATAGGTGTGATGGATCGGCAGCACTGAGAAAAACACATCCGTCGGAAGCACCTCCAGCAGCGTCGGCGAAGCCATCAGATCCTCCACGATATTTCCGTGGGAAAGCATTACACCCTTTGCAAATCCTGTGGTTCCGGAGGTAAAGAGGATGATGCTCATGGTGTCCCGTTCAATCTGTGCATCCAGAAACTCTCTGTTTCCGTTTTCGATGAGCACCTTGCCCGCTTCTATGATCTCGCTCAGGGATAAGCTCTGCTCGTCGCTGATCTCCGTGTCCATGCTGATGAGGAATTTTAGATTTGTTTCTCCCCGTGCTTTCATATTCTGAAAGATTGCTTCATATTTCTTGGTGTAAATGATACACTCAACTTCTGCTTCTTTGATCAGCTGCTCCAGCTCGGAAGCTCCCAGCTCCTTATCCAGCGGGACTACGACACCGGTTCCGCAAACAGCTGCTAAATAGGATATGGCCCATTCATATCGGTTGTCTCCGATAATGGATATGCTTTTCCCTTTCAGACCCATGGAAATCAAAGCAGTTCCCAGCGCATCCATGTCGATCTTTGCTTCCTTGTAGGTAATTCCGCGGTATGGCCCACCCACCTTATCCTTCACATGAAAAGCAATGTTGTCGCCGAACAGTTCAACACTGGATTCCATCATCTGCTTCAGGTCGATAATCGGTCTGATGTCCCGGTACATGATGTATTTATCCTTGCTGTTCTTGACATCCTCCACCCTTTTCAGAGCATATTCCATTTCTTTTTCCTTTATTGCCTTATACTGGCTAGCATCCATTTTCTTTCCTCCTTCACAACTTAACCGCGATTTGTAGTATATCGCTTTATTTTTTTTGTCGTCGTTTTCTCGAATTCTTCTTCGCGTATTTCAAATCGTTTTACTCTCTTGTAAAGCGGCATGTGTTCATTGATCTCGTCAATTTCTTTTTTCAGGATTCGTTTCAGTTCGTCTTCGTAAGCCTTTCCGAATTTCTGCTCTATGGCAGGATAGTCAGGAAAAATTTCTGCATGTACAACTGTATCCCCGGTTTTTTCATCCTCCACGCCCCATACGACGACTTCGCTGATATACTCGCTTTTATTCAAATAATATTCTACTTCTTCAGGAAAGATGTTTTTGCCGTTTTTTGTTATAATGACATTCTTTTTTCTTCCGGAAATATAAAGGAAACCATCCTTGTCAAAATATCCGTAGTCTCCTGTCTGAAGCCAGCCGTCGATGAGTACCTTGGCCGTCTCTTCCGGATTGTTGTAATAACCGAGCATGACCGAATCGCCCTTGCAGATAATCTCGCCCACACCGTTTTCGTCCTGATCGATGATTTGAATCTCTGTGCCAGGCATCGGCAGGCCTACGGAAGCAGGTTTAAAATATCGGTCCTTGTTCACCGCTATGATCGGAGAATTCTCCGTCATGCCATAACCCTGGAACATGGTGATCCCCATGGCATTAAAGTCCTCAATCACCGCAGGGTCGATGGCAGCCGCGCCGGAAATAAACACCTGCATATGACCTCCCATTGCCTGATGAACCGATTTAAACAATCTCTTTGTCGACTTGATGTTAAATTTCCCAAGCTTTTTCGAAAGCTGTACCGCGGCTCTCATCTTATCGGCTTTTCCGCTTTCCTCCGCTTTCTTCCACACTTTTTTATGCATCGATTCAAAAATGAGCGGCACGCCAAGCATGAGGGTCGCCTGGGATTCCGCCATATTTTTTACGATATATTTCAGACCTTCGCAAATTGCAACGCAGCAGCCCTGATACATGGAGGTAAAAACATGGCAGGTCAGCTCATAGGTATGGTGCATCGGCAGTACGGAAAGGCCGGTGAATTCGTGGGATACATCCACATATTTGGACATGTTATACACATTGGCGGTGATATTTTTATGGGATAGCATGACGCCTTTTGCAAGGCCGGTTGTCCCCGAGGTAAATAAAAGTGAACACATTGCTTCACGGTCCACTTCCGCATCGATAAAGTGCCGCTGTTCTTCCAGCAGCAGCCGTTTCCCTGTCCGCTGAAGCTTTTTCAGCGAAAGCTTGTTATCCATATGGTCAAGGGTATCCATGCTGATGACAAATTCAATACTCTCGACCCCTTGGATCGCTTCCTCCACGACGGAGCCCACCTTGCTCGAGTATATGATGGCGCTGACCTCCGACCGTTCCAGCAGGTTATGGACCTCCTGGGCCGGCAGTTCTCTGTCCAGCGGCACGATAACACCGACTCCGTTGACAACGGCAAAATAAGTTACCACCCATTCGTAGCGGTTTTCACCGATCACTGCAATTTTCTTGCCTGTCAGACCCAAATCCATCAGGGCAGTTCCCATCTCGTCAATATCCTTTTTTAACTGGCTGAATTTGATCGGTATATATGTTCCGCCCGGCGCATTTTTTACCAGAAAAGCATTCTTATCGGCATAAAGCACCGCGCTGGTATCTATCATATCCTTCAGGTCCTTAATTGGCCTGTGGACATACTCTTCATCTTTAAATTTGGAGCTGTTCATATGATTTACCCCCCACTTCCTTAGATAAACTATTTTACCATTTTGTAGAGGCAGAATCAACACTATAAGAATGAAAAGCGGCCTTGCCGGCCGCTTTCGCTATTTGGTGGTTTGTATCACTCGGATCAGGTCGCTGAGGACCCCGTATCCGGTTTGTCCTATTTCCGGGTCGTGCTCCACAATAGAAACGGTCCTCATAAGATCCGTGGTGATGGACACGACGGAGGATGTTCCCGTTATGGTGGCCAGCAGTTCCGTTTTGTCAATTTCCTCCGGCGCAACCCTTCCGATCACCTTCCCGTTTTCTATGGTTCCGCGGCAGAGAAGCTTGATCACCTTTCCTCTTGCCTCCGCATCCCTGATCTGTTCTACCGTGATATCCTCGATACCCTTTCGTTCGATCTGATAAGGGGTTATGTTGGCTCCCATCAGTACGTTGAGCAGCGCTGTGGTTTTCGCCGCCGCATCCCAGCCTTCCACATCCATGGAAGGATCTGCTTCCACGAAGCCTCTTTTTTTCCCTTCCCGGATCACTTCATCGTAGTCCTTGCCCTTGGCCAGTTCTTCAAGGATGAAGTTTGTAGTGGAGTTTAAAATGCCCTTTACTTCGGTCACCTTGCACAACCGCAAGGTCTCATCCACCAGGTTGAAAACCGGTGTGCCGTCCATTACTGTGGTTTCATAATAAAACAGGACTCCCTGCTCCCAGGCCAGTCTGCGCAAGTCCTCAAAAGCCCAGGCGATGGGGCCTTTATTGGCGGTGATCGCGTGCTTCTTGCGGCCAAGCGCTGCTTTGATATGGTCGATGGCCGGCTGCCCCGAAAAGATGGCAAGGGGCGTCAGCTCGATGAGCACATCATAATCGACCTCATTGGCGATTTCCATGGAAACCATGCCGGAGAAGTCGGCGCTTTCCGGATCAAAGCGGCGCAGGTTCTCCATGTCACGGCATGTCTTTTCCAGATCGATGCCTGCTTCATTCACAAGACTGCCCCTGCTGCCGGTGGCGATCGCAACGACCTTTACGTCACAGTTGTAAACCTCGCAGAGTTCTTCCCTTTTCTCCAGTATCAATCTCGCAAAGGCCTGACCCGCATTACCGAAGCCGAGCATTGCTATCTTCAATTCTCTCATTTTACTTGCCATTAACAAAATCCTTTACGGCCTGAATTGTTCTTTCAATATCTTCCATCGTGTTGTATGGAGCAAGGCCTACTCTTACGAAACCGCCCTGATCCCCAAGCTTTAGAACATTCATGATGATCTCGATTGCATAGAAGTCACCGTCCCAAACAAACAGTCCTCTTTCCGCTAAGAATACGGCAACATCATGCGAGTTCCTGCCTGCTATCGTAAATGATACGGTAGAAGTTCTTGGATGATCTTCCGGTGGTCCATAAAGTGTAACGCCCTCTATCTTTGCGAGCTCATGCCGGAGTTTCTTGTTTAAAGGCTCTTCATATGCATCGATTGCCAGCATACCTGCTACGATCTGTCTTCTTTTTCCCGTTAACCCCTTTAATTCCTCTTCAAAGAATTCTTCGTGCTTAGCCCCTACATCGGCAATGAAATCAATCGCTCCGGCACAACCACAGATATGTTCATAATTCGGAGTTCCTGTTTCAAACTTTTCCGGCACCTCAGTGTTATCGTCTGCTAAAACACGAATGGTTCTGACTTTGTCTAAAACTTCAGCTTTCGCATACATGACACCCATGTGCGGTCCAAAGAACTTATAGGCTGAGCATACAAGGAAGTCCGTATCGATGTCTTTCACATCAATTACTTTATGAGGGGCATAGTGAACCGCATCAATAATTGTAAGCGCTCCAACTTCGTGGGCCATTTTTATCATGGTCTTGACATCGGTTACCGTACCCGTTGCGTTGGACGCCCAGTTGATTGCAACTACCTTTGTTTTATTTGACAGCTTAGACTTGTAATCATTTAAATCTAAAGTATAGGTATTTAAGTCAATCTTAACGCTCTTGACAATAATTCCATGCTCTTCCAGTGTCCTTAACGGGGATCTGTTTGATTCATGGTCAATATCAGTGATAATCACTTCATCACCGGGTTTCATATCTCTCACTAATGCCAGCGCTAATTTAAAGTTATTATTCGATGAACTTTCACCGAAGATTACTTCATTTGGCTTGCAGTTAAAGAACGCAGCTAAAGTTTCTCTCCCTGCTTCCTGCAATTTCATTGTTTCTTCTGATGTTACAAAACAGCCGTGGCCATTTGCATTCCGATAAAACATATAATCCGTGATCCGATCCACCACACATCTGGGCACCTGTGAGCCTCCGGGCCCGTCAAGAAATGCGGCAGGATTTCCATTCACCGTTTTGCATAAGCAAGGGAACTGTTCTCTTACGTAATCGATATTGAACTTGAAGTTCTTCATTTTTCAACACTCCTTTACAATAAATTGTTTCCGCCTTTGAGTATGATAGCATGCTTATTTTTATCAGTTTATCACCGGCAACGGAGTGTTTCAATTGTGGCGGTTAAAAAAATCAGGCAGGGTTTTTGTAATTTTTACAAAAACCCTGCCTTTCCCGTATAGACAAGTCCTGCGGCATTCCATATAATTGTTTTAGCAACAATCTGCTTGTCTTGCAGATTTTTAAGCGGAGATCTGTGAATTTTAACGAAGGGATGGTGCAGCGATGTTAACGGTAATGGAGCTCATCTCATTTCCATTATTCCACAATTTCAGACTCGTATCCGGTTACGGCGGCCTTTACAATCAGGTGTCCGGGACGGGAATCTTTGAATGGGAATCATCCTATGAAGTAGAGAAAAATTTCGAACAGGGTGAATTTGTAGTAACAACATTGTCTCTGGCCAGGAGCGACACCGCTCTGGCGGAAAGCAGCATCCGTATGCTTATCGATAAAAAGGTCAGTGCCATCGCAGTGAAAGATATTTACTTTCATGAAATATCGGAGGAGCTGAAGGCGTATTCCGACGCTCACCACATTTCGGTTTTCTTTTTCTCAGATACCTTTTTCGACGACATCATCTATACGATCAAAAATACACTTTTGACTCACAACAGGGACTTCGACCACGATGAGCAGGTTGAATTCCTTTTGGATACCACCCATTCTGCGGAGCAATATAAAAGAAAGGCCAAGGAAATCAATCCGTTCTTTCACACCAACATCATCTGCTGTTTTGCCTCTTTAAAAAAGAACGCCCAGTGGCAGAAGGAACTGAAGGCCCTACCGCTGAATCCGGAGGAAACGGTTTATTCCGTCATCAATTATCAGCAGGGCATTCTGGTGATCTATACAGCTAAGGATACTCCCGTTGCCTATGACCTCGAAGGGAAGTTGCTTAATTTCCTGGAAAAGTCCGGATTAAATAAGAATTTGCGCGGCATCGGATTCAGCGATACCGGGAAGGGTCTTGAAAGTCTGGGAACTGCAATTCAAGAGAGTCTTTACGCCAATTCCACCTGCCGGATGGATCAAGCGGAACGTATTCGGTTCCGGGATTCCGGATTGGATCGGATTTTGCTGCCCATGGGAGACGGCCCCTGGGCGAAAAAATATTACAACGATCTTCTGCTTAAAATCACAAATTATGATGCACTTCATGGAGCAAAGCTGATGGAGACACTGCTCGAATATGTGGGGAGCAACGGCGATATGAAGAAGACTGCACAGAAGCTGTTCCAGCACAGCAATACCATTCGTTACCGCATCGATAAGATCAGAAAGCTGCTGAATCTGGAAGACGATGCCGATTCTTTGGCCCAGCTGTATCTTTTCGTCCGCCTGCACAAAATCTATCAGAATTCAGATACCTTATAAAATAGTTTATTTGCGTAATGCTTTTTTATTTGCTCATAGATTATTCGACTGCTTTTCATAGTGCTTGTATGTCCGGATCATTTCCTTGATTTATTTCATCGGTTTTTCCAGATTGTGTTTTTAAATGCCTCCTTGATCAATTGAAGCGCATCATCATATAACATTGATTTTAGTTTTGGAAAGGCTCTTAATAGTCGTCTCTCCTGCAGGTTCAGCTTTAATATCATCGATTTGATTTCAGCAAGCTGAAGTCGAAATTCAGTAATTTGAATCTTGATTTCAGCGAGCCTGAGCTTCTTGTTAAAACCAAGAACATTTACAACTGTAATGCTGCAATCCAATATAAAAATGAGCAGTATACCGAGTGCAATCGCCAATATCTCGCTTTCAGAGAGAGTTTTTGTAAGCTGCACCACTTCGGGGTGGATCAAGTGAACAAGCAAAACCGAAAATGTGCCGAAAACAATGAAGCCAGCCAAGCTGATTCTACCATTCAAATTGTTTCTGTGTCCTGAGTAATCCCACCACCTGGCCTGAAATAATTTTTCCAGCAGCCATGATGTAATATACTCTAAGGTACACGCAGTCACCGCACCCAGATAGAATAAAATTAAAATATTTTTTGTTCCATCCAGGACCAGAATGTTTAAAATTGCCCCGAAACCATATATCGGACAGTATGGTCCATTCAGAAAGCCCCGGTTAACCCACCGCTTCTCGCTTATAGAACATAAAATTGACTCATAGATCCAGCCGATTACGCTGTATAATAAAATCCAACAAATATACTCATAAATCACCATATCACTCATGTTAAACCCTTATTATCCGGGCAGGATTCGCATTTGATTGAACTGTCTCTCGCAGCCCATAGTCTGTCTGCAACCACGGACCATTTTTCTGCGGCATGCTCACATTTCCTGCTTAACTCGGTTACATCTTCAGGGTTCTGCAAATCGGTTGAATTTGCTCCGGAGCTTTTTATCATCTCGCTTAGACGTCCTTGATTATCTAATAGCGGACAGGGCCGCAGATGATTTTCGTTAAATGGCTGGTTGTCGTGATATTGCATAAAAAGCGGTGATTTATAGGCTTCCAGCAAAGTCTTATCTCTAATATTGGAATCCGAATAGTGGATAAAAGCACAAGGTTCAATATCCCCGTTTGCATTGATATGTAAATATGATCGGCCTCCGGCAATACACCCCTGGACATATTCTCCGTCATTCCAGAAATCCATCGTAAACAATGGCTTTGTCTGGCGGAATAAGCGGATCTGGCGGTACATGAATTCACGTTGTGATGCGGTTGCCATCAATTCGGGATCCGCATGAATCCCAACCGGCATATAGGTAAAGAACCAGGCAAACTTCGCGCCTTTTGTAATGATATCATCGAAATATTCTTCACTGCCTATTACTTCCGCATTCTTGCTGGTATAGCAGCATGATACGCCAAATAACAGCTTTTTACGTTTTAAGATTTCCATAGCTTTCATTGTGGAGGCATACACTCCTTCCCCTCGCCTGAAATCTGTTTCTTCTTGGAATCCTTCAATGCTTATAACCGGTATAAAATTTTTTACTCTTAAGATCTCATCTGCAAATTCTTCATCGATCAAAGTTGCGTTTGTAAAAGCAGCGAAAATACACTCGCTATGTTCCTCGCACATTTGAATGATATCTTTTTTACGAACAAGAGGTTCTCCCCCGGAATAGAAGTATACAAAAGTACCGTGGACCTTTCCCTGCCTGATAATGGAATTCCACGATTCAATCGGAAGATTGATATTTTTTTCATATTCTGCCGCCCAGCATCCCTTGCAGCTCAGATTGCAGGCACTTGTTGGATCCATAAGGATAGCCCAGGGTACATTGCAGCCATTTTTATCTTTAACAGTACTCTGACGTTCCAGCCCGATAACGGTTGCATTGATTACAAAGTTTTCAAAGACCTTTTTCCTGACCTCGTCGTTAATATCGGCGAATAGACTTTTATACAATTCGTGCCAATTGCTTTTTTCGTCGATAAAGCTTTCTCTGATCGTCTTGATTTGAGATTCAAGATAACGGTTCCTATCCAGTTTTTCCACCGCATTGATCAGCTTTGGTATATTTTCTTCCGGATTGCTGTCCAGATAAGACAACGCTGCTTTTACGGCTGCGCTTTTGATATTTTCTTTAATCGTCTTTCCCATTTTTGAACTCCTTTTTATAGTGTTTGATATTATTTTTTGCATTTTATTGCATAATCATATAGATATCTGACTTTTTTATAGGATGGCAAGGAAAGTATTTCTGTAATAGAGCAAATTTTATCGACGATACAAACAAGAATACTTTCCTTACAGTTTGGCAAGGCAGGAATAAGCGGAAACATATGCTTCGTGATGATATCTATTTCTGTTTTGTCTAATTCCCACTCGCTAAGAGCGTTTTGCAAAGCGGTTTTGGGATGGGTAAAACCGTGAAATTTGTGAGAAATATCCGGTTCGTGCCAATCATAAAGAAAAAAGTCATGCAACAAGGCTCCTCTTATAAGACTCTTTTCCTTTAAGTTTAAATGAAAGAATTTTGCAGCTGTATAACTGAAGTAAGCAACCGCAATACTGTGAAGGAGACAGTCGGCATGCCCATGTTGAATATACTTTCGCATATTTGTAAAAGAGTCATTCAGAGATAGATTTTCTATACAATCAATCAATATTGTTGATTCCTTGTTATCCAAATTCCATATCTCCTCTATTAAGCATATTCTAATTAATATTTATGTAAAGATTGTTGCCTTTGCCTCACATGTATATTATTATACTATTGTAGACTTATTGCAATGGGTAAAAATAATCATTAATGTTGCTTATGCTACAAAAATCAAAGTTTATGTTTATTTGGAGGTAAAAAATTATGAATGATGTAATGAGTGAAGACATTCTTGATAAACGCTGCAGAAAAACAAGAAAGGCAATAAAGACATCACTGATAAAGTTAATGTGTGAAAAAGATATTTCAGATATAACGATAACTGAGATCGCCGAAGAGGCAGATATTAATCGGAAAACTTTTTATGCTCATTATAGGGATTTATATGACATTCTGGATGAGATTGAAAACAATTTGATTGAAAAGTTATTTCATATCTTAGATAGTGCAGACATTCTGAAGAGTATGTATGACCCCTATCCTCTATTCAAAGAACTTACCAGTGAAATCAACAAGGATTTTGAATTCTACAAATTATTAGTTCAATCCAAGAGTTATAATAATCTTTTAAATAAAATACAAGGTATTTTTAAAGAAAGATTTTTGGAATTGTCAAAAGAAACAGTAAAATTAGACAAAGAACTTCTTTCTTATGTAATTGATTTTATTTCATCAGGTATAACCTCTGTCTATAAAGAATGGTTTCGGTCTGAACGAAACATTTCGTTGGAACAATTATCAAAATTGTTAAGCTTGTTAATCGGAAACGGACTTAATTCTATACTGGAAAAGAAGTAATGAGATCAACACCACATCTATAATAAAAAAAATGCTATGTGATTTATTCACCACATAGCATTTTCGATTCTACGAACTTCTAAAGTTTCACATCCTCATATGCATTCTTTCCATAGAGGAAGCCGCCGACAATGGCGATCATGCAAATGATTACGAAGATGATAAACTGTGGATTTGTCAAGCCGCCGATCAGTACGAACAGGGACCCTAAAGTGGCAAATACAGGGCAAACTAACCCGTACCAGATCCCTTTGACTTTACCCTGTCTCCAGAGTTTGAATACCTGGTAATAAAGGACGATATACAGCAGATAGCTCATCGAAATCGCTATTTCAGCGATATCTCCGTTGATCAGCAGGGCATATTCGTTCTGCGCCCAATGGATGATCCACCAAACTCCGCTGACTGCGATGGCAAAGAAAGCGGAATTCACAGGCATATTAAGCTTAGGATTGATCTTCTTCAAAGAATTGGAGAATGGGATGGCATTTCTGAGGGCCAGGGAATAAGGCAGACGAATGTATCCCAGAATAACTCCGTTTACGGTGCCCATAACGGAGATGGTTACAAATACGTAAATAATACTTGCAAAAGTAGGTCCGATCAGGTTGGTCGCCGCTGTTGCAACCGATTCATCGCCCAATGCCATAACCTGCTCCGGTCCGAGGTATCCTGTAATTCCCAGGAAGTACATCAGATACGCCGCCAGTACGAACAACGGCGCCGCAATAAGAGCTCTCGGCACGTTTCGCCTTGAATTCTTTACCTCATGGGCAACGGCCATGGAAACGACCCAGCCATCGAATGAGAAGGCGATCGGTCCGATTGCCGCAACCCAGCCGAGAGTTTTCGTGGCTTCAATGGCTTCCGGGGAAGGATTCTGGATCGCAGCGATCGGGTCACCAAAGATCAGACCCCCGATTGCGATGGCAAACAGCGGGATCAGCTTGATGATGACGGCAGCTTCCTGGAACAAGCCACCAATTTTCGCTGAGAGGATGTTATACCCGAAACAGATGAAGAACCAAATCAAACCGATCACGCAGAATCTCCAGAAATCCATTTCCCAGCCCATGGTCAGGCTGACATAGATGCCGACCACCCAGGAGATCAGGACGGTCAGGGTCGGATAATAGATGAATACCTGGAACCATCCGAACATGCTCGCCCATCTTTTTCCCATGAACTCGTTGGCATAGGTGATGACTCCGCCCGGCTTGTCCGTCAGCGCAGCAAGCTGGCTGAAGGTCAGGCACCCGAATACGATGGTAAACGCAGCGATACAGAATACCAGTACAGCAAGTCCCACATTGCCGCCGGTGTAGCCCAACATATCGTCGGACTTGAAAAAAATACCGGAACCGATTACGATTCCTACGATCATTGCAATAGTAGTGAATAAACCATATCCACGCCTTTGCTGCTCCATAAATTACACACTCCTTTAATTAAATAAGCATTCGATTAAGTTTGGTCAAGATTAAATAAATAGATCCGATGATAAATAGCGTTCCCCGGAATCAGGCAGAAGTACCACAATATTCTTCCCGGCATTTTCGGGTCGTCTGGCGAGAAGAGTTCCTGCAAACAGAGCCGCTCCGGAAGAGATACCGACAAGAAGCCCCTCAGCATGAGCAAGCGTTCTTGCGGTCTGGAAGGCATCCTCTGCCTTCACTTTAATAATTTCATCCAGTATATTGACATTCAGCACCGTGGGAACAAAGCCGGCGCCAATACCCTGAAGTTTATGCGGACCCGCTTCTCCCCCGGATAAAACCGGAGAATCAAACGGTTCAACAGCGACAATTTTAACAAATCTGCTCTTTGCTTTTAATCCTTCTCCAACTCCTGTTACCGTTCCGCCCGTGCCGACGCCGGCGACAAAGATGTCAACCTGTCCATCCGTATCTCTCCAGATCTCCTCCGCTGTGGTTTCCTTATGGATCCTTGGATTTGCAGGATTGGTAAACTGACCGGGAATAAATGAATTTGGAGTCTCGGCCGCCAGTTTTTCCGCTTCTTCAATAGCGCCCTTCATGCCGTTCACCGCGGGGGTAAGAACCAACTCTGCACCGAGAGCCATCAATAGTTTTCTTCGCTCCAGGCTCATGCTTTCCGGCATGGTCAGGATGGTGCGATAGCCCCTTGCCGTCGCAACAAAGGCGAGTCCGATGCCGGTATTTCCGCTGGTTGGTTCTATGATAACACTGTTCGCCTTTAATTTTCCGTTTTTCTCCGCATCCTCGATCATTGCCAATGCTGCTCTGTCCTTCACGCTTCCCAAAGGATTGAAATATTCCAGCTTCGCAATCAATTTGGCATTTTCTGCTCCGACCTTCCTGCTGTACTGTGCAAGATAAAGTAATGGAGTATTTCCAACCAATTCCGTTAAGTTGTTTGAAATTTTCATAAAAGCACCTCCTGTTTTATCTTCTTCCGATCCGGCATCTGCGAAATAATGATCGCGAAGAACATCAGGAGACAGCCGGCAATTTCCCGCGGAGTCATCAATTCATTCAGCAGCAGGAAACCGAAAATGGCTGCAAAAACAGCCTCCAGGCTCAGGATCAGGGACGCCACCGTTGGATTCGTATGCCTTTGACCCAGGATCTGGAAGGTAAATCCGACACCTCCCGATAAGATTCCCGCATACATGATTGGGATCGCACCGTCAATAATAGCCGGAATCGAAATGTCTTCAAAGATCAATGAACCGATAAAACAGATCACCGCCACAACAACGAACTGGTACATGGACAGCTTGACCGGATCCGATATCTTTGGCAAAAAATAGTCGATCACCAGAATATGGGTGGCCCAGAATCCTGCCCCGATGAGTACGATCAAGTCGCCAGGAGCGATGGTAAAGGCGCTTGTTATGCACAAAAAATAGAGTCCGACGGTACCAAGTGCAACACCGATCCAGCTTTTGAGTTTCGGTCTGTGCTTCAGAACCACGCTGAAAAGCGGAACCAAAACTATGTACAAGGCCGTAATAAAGCCCGTTTTACCTGCAGATGTGGAAACCAGTCCGACCTGCTGAAAGATGGTTGCCGTGCATAGTACGCAGCCGCACACAAGACTTGCTTTCAGCAATTGCTTCCTCTCCTGCTTCCGCTCCGCGGGAGTAAGTTCTTTCTTTTCTATGCCGTCTGCCTGCGGATCCCTTTTCGATGACCGATTCATAAAATGGATAACAGGGATCAAAACAAGTGCTGCCAATACAAATCTAGTCCAGCTAAATGTAAGAGGGCCGACAAAATCCATTCCGACTCTTTGCGCAACAAAAGCCGAGCCCCAAATTGTAGCCGTAGTCAATAATAAGAGATTTCCTTTTAGCTGTTTCCTGTCCACGATTCCACGCTCCTATTCACTTGATACCAACGATTTATTCTTTCAATCAGTTTATATTTCCATTGTTTCCTATCTTTAATTCCTTAATTAGTATAGTTCAAAAATATACCAAAAGCAATAATTATGCCTTACTGAATAAAGAAAACATGTTGCAATTGCTTGATTAAGCCACATTTTTTCTTTATTCAGGTGCAAAGTTTAATTAAAAGCAGCAAAAAAATTTGCACCTGAATTTAAAAAGCTTAAATTTTCGTCCTTTATCCTATCATTCCCAGCCAGACATTGATCCATACTTTCATTCCAGGCACTCCTGCTCGGCATAAAAATAGAACTATAAGGCGAAAGTCTCATAGTTCTAAATCATCCATATTGTCATTAATACCATAAAGTAAATATCATGGCGTATCCTCAATATTTATCCAGCAAGTAATCTTTTACTCCTTTGTATAGCCATCCCTTGCAGCATTTTTCAAGCGGTTCAAGCTCTAATCCTTCCATGCGTCGTTCTACCGCTTCCAGGTCAAAGCCTTTTTTTAAGGCCAGAGGGCCCTTTGTCTTGATCGCATGAACAGGGCAGCCGTAGATGCATCGTGTGCAAATGATACAGCGGTCTGAAAATTTCGGTTTTGAAGATGGTTCTGAAATCTCAACGTTCTGCATAGGGCAGTTGCGTACACACCAGCCGCAGCTTGTGCATTCATCGGTGGTTTCAAATCCCTGCGCGAATTTTCCTGAATTTTCGCGTTCCGATCTGGACACCCAATCCATAATAAATCCCTTTCTGAAATGCGTGCGATTCACTTTGCCTTTGAGAAGATCATCAACGATTTGGGTTACTTTTTTCGGGATCACGCTGATCAGCCGCATGACTAAATGATCATTGTATTCCATTAGCACATTGGCTGGCATGCACATCATCCTGTCATAAACGACCCGGAAGCCCTTATCTTCCAAAGCTTTGCAGCAGCCGTTCCTGCACCCTTTGTTAGGCCACATTTCTCCACCACCGGAAACGGAAAAAACGGCAATTTTTCGTCCTGCTCCACTATCGCTGACGCTCCCGATCCATTCATA
>CAZTEH010000099.1:0-14249 GCA_964612345.1 uncultured Oscillospiraceae bacterium
TTATATTTCCCAAAATCTTCTAAAGCTTTGATTGCAACATCCTTGGCAATTTCCGGGATGTCTCTTCCCTCTGTGGCGATACCGATTCGTTCTGCAATTTTAAGCAATTTTTTCGTGTCGGTTATTTTGTAATCCTTTGCATGACCTTCTGCAGTATGAAGAAGCGTATATGCAATCTCTCTTCCGTGATCGGAATGTGCCGAAGCACCTCCGGCGATATACCTTACTAAATTTCTTGCAACGATGGTAAATGCAGAAGCTCCGCAAATCCCTTTGTCTTGACCCGGCCTTGACGGAATGATCCTACATGGCCCCTGGATACAGATACGGCAGCAAATTCCAGTCAGTCCAAACTTGCACTGGGGCTGCTGAGCCTTATACCGATCCCAAGAGGTCAAAATTTGTGCTTCTTCTGCAGCCGTAAGCATTTCAGCCGCTGCTGGGTCAACTGTCCTTTTATCCATTTCCACTGTTGACATATTCAATACCTCCATGATACATTCTTAGTTATTGTGTTTCTTTTGCTCTGTTGACAATTTTATATAATAGGTCTTCTAATTCCTGATTCTCAATCATTGCCGATTGCTGTCCATATCCCATTGATCTCTCTGCAATCGCTTCATCATAGTCTAAAACGCCCAGCAGTTCCGACTGCTTAAAATTAAGATTTATAAATTCTCTTTCTCTTTCATTTCTGACTTTATTTGCAATAAACTTAACATCCTTGACGCCAAGTTCTATGGCAAGCTTCTCGACAATCCGAGCTGTTTGGACACTTGATTTTCCGGGTTCGGTAACCACCAGCATCAAATCTACATTGCCTGATGTGCCTCGTGTCAGATGCTCGATTCCGGCACCCATATCAAGAATTACGATATCCTGTGTATCCATTATTAAAGAATTCATCAAGGCTTTTAAAAAAGTGTTTTCGCGGCAGTAGCACGAAGATCCGCCTTTTTTTATTCCTCCCATGCGGAGAAATTGAATACCTTCAAAATTGATGCTGTATTGACGAATGATAGAATCCACCTTCGGATTCAACATATAAAGCGCGCCTTCACCGGCGATCTCTCCGATCAAATCCTTCATTTCTATCATGGGCTTCATCTTTTCCAATTCATTTTCGTCGATTCCCAGAGCCAAGCCCAGGCTGCTGTCAGCATCCGCATCAACCGCATATACGTGAAAGCCTTCCTTCTTAAAAAGCTTTGCCAGAATGGAAGAAATCGTTGTTTTTCCAACCCCGCCCTTGCCCGATACGGCTATTTTCATGATTGTATCCTTTCTTAACATTCTGCCCGTCGCTTTGCTCTTTTGCCGCGGCTTTAGCCGCAGTGGCAAAATGGACAGCAGCGCTACAGCGCGGAGTTCCGTTTACGGAACGTTAGCGCCGCTGGCAGATTTTCTTCTATTTCTTCTTTGCACCGATCAGTTTATAAGCTCCGAAGCTTGCAGCCAGAACGATGTCTTCCACAGGCAGGAAATAAGATACGGATGAATCAAACAAAATGGTACCAGAGGATGGTACCTCTTCGTCTCCCTGCCAAAGCACGTATGTGACCGGTACAAAAGGAAATGCAAAAATCGTTGTGCTTGCGTCCCCGAAGTTCTCAGCGATTCCGCATAAGGCGGTCGCTGCTTCCGCAAATCCTGACAAATCTTCGGAAAAGGTTTTAACCAGCGGATCGATCGCTCTCTTCTTAAACGTTGAGTAATAGATGGATCCGCCGTTTGGAACCTCTTTAAATGAAATATGTTTCCCTGATAAGGGTTTTGGCTGTGCATTGATCAAATAGTGCAGTATAAGAACTTTTTCCGTAGTTGTCGGTTCAGCAGCATTCTCTTTGAAAGAAACGGACCCGTCCGCACATTTGATTCGATATTGATGATCGAAGTAACGAATCACATAGGTTTCCGTTTCCTTTTCATAAGCAGCTTTGCTGTTTTGGCATATTTCTTCGGCACTGCAGTCGAAAAGCTTCTTACATGCCTGCTGATATGCCTCAAGATATGCATTTGTCAAGTTGGATTCCGGCTGCATATGAACCTCCGTGTTTCCTAATATCGCTTATACGTCCAGATCACCGCTTCTGAATTTCTTCAGATAGTTTTTGCAATAATCATCGCGTCCGAATAACGCTTCGCTGGCATAAATCATAGACATCAGCTTCTTATCCAGCGGATCGATGATGGCTCCGTCCATTCCGGCACCGATCGCAGCTACAAGAAACGCCTGATTGATGAGCTTTCTTGCAGGAAGGCTGTAGGATACGTTGCTTAAACCGCAAGCAATGTGGACCTCCGGAAATTCAGCTTTGACCTGACGGATGGTTTCAATGGCAACATTTCCGTAATGGATCCCTGTGCTGATCGGTCTTACGATGGGGTCGATATAAATATCATTCATTGCTACGCCTTCTTTTGTCAAGTTGGTAACAAGTCTCTCAGCGATGGAAAGTCTGTCCTTAACCGTTTCTGGCATTCCTGTTGAATCCATGCAAAGTGCTACAACGCTTGTCTTGTACTCAACGACCAATGGCAATACTTCCTGGAATCGTTTCGTCTCATCGGAGATCGAATTGATCAGAACCTTTGGATTCTTGTTTACTTCAAGGGCTTTTTTGATTGCCTTTGCATCAGGTGAGTCAATGGCAAGGGGCGCATCGATGGCTTCCTGCACTGTCGTTGCCAGCCATGCCAGTCTTTCCGGTTCATCCTCAACAAACATACCGGCGTTGATATCGATGAATGTTGCTCCGGCTTCGTATTGTCTTCTGGCAAGATCTTGCACTGCCTCTGTGTCATAGCTTTCGATAGCGGGTCTGATGGACTTTAGTGTACTGTTAAGTTTTTCTCCTATAATAATCATGAACTTACCTCCCGAAAAATGATATAAAGATATCTCTTCACTACTATCATAACTGAATGGGGCACTTTTTTGATATCATTTCTTCTAGTAGTTTTTGTATAATTTTTGGCTTTATCCCGCTCATTTGTTGGTGTTTCCTTATTTTTTTTGCATGATTATATAACTATTTTATATATAATTGTAAAATTATTCGCCGTCGTCGGAGACTCTCCCAAAAAGAAAAACGGTATCACGCAGAGTGAATACCGTTTTGGATTCTTATTCGTGTGGATTCTTATCAGCCTTTTAAAAACCGCTCCACAATCGATTTACCTTTTTCTGATTCAAGATCTTTTTTTAGTTTATTCCTTTCTTCCGTTATCTTCTCGAGCTGCTGTCTGAGGGCTGCACTTTCTTCTTCACATTCTTTCAATTTACTTTCCATATTTATTTTGTGATTTTTTTCTTCTACCAATCGGCGGTTAACATAATCCAGCTTCTTTTGCATTTTCTGCTGCAATTCGATGAACATGTCACAATTCTCCTCCGTATTCTGTTTTTGCTCTAAAATTTTAGAAATCTTCTCTTTTTGGATGTCAATTAAGCTTTGCATCTTTTGTACTTGCGCGCTTAATCCATCAATTTCAGCCTTTAATTGTTTATTCTCCGATCTCTCCCTGTATACTCGCAGTTTTATATTTTGAAGTACTTCAACTTTTTGAGGTACCTCCACCTGATTTGCATAATGCTGAATCCCGTCACCTTGATTTTCCTCATCCTTCCGTAATTCCTTTCCCTCTGTTGCAAATTCACTTGGAAACAGCAAATCTAAGTCGATATCACCGGTTCCATAAATTTCTCTCTCGTTGATTGGTGCTTCTTTATCGCAGACGATATAAAAATGATATCGCTTCACTTTATATTCATTCCCTCGATCATAGTAGGTCGGCCCGCTCCAATTCTCACCATCAAAAACGGAATAGTAAATCCGATTCGCTTCCAGCCAGCATGAGTATAATTTGTCATTCGATTTAAATAATATCGGTTCCGTTAATTCCAGTCTGCTTTCATGAACCCGGAACTTTTGGATTTCTCCATTCATCTCTTCGCGAACATGATCCAGATAATAACTCGAGCCTTCTTTGTACTTGTTTAAGATATGTATATTTTGCTGATCATTCAGCATCTCAAAACCGATATCATTCCCTTGAATACAGTATAGCCTTTTCACAAGAGTCCATCTACGATTTCTATATCGGCAATAGTTTAATGTGATCTCATTTTCCTCATCTGTTATAAAGAGCACATCGATATTACTTTCCTTGTCAACATTTACTGTATAATTGTCCTTCACATCGGGTATTAAAGTGATATCAAGCAGCTTAGTGGTTTTCGTTTCTTTCCCATTCCAAATACTATGTATCAACACTCCTCGATTACTTGCGTTTATCTCAATCAGCAAATAGAACAGATGCATCTCATCGCCAATGATGTTAACTTTTAAATTGCGTATCTCGTACTTGCTGCTATCCATCAGATAAAGTATCCGGCCAATCCACTGGCTGTCTTTCAAAGTGCAATATTTGATTTGTCCATTGGTACAGCTGTATACAGCATGGATTTTTCCATCTTCCTCAACATAAACAGTAAATCCAAGAACATCCTTATCGATCATGCTTTCTTTTGTCCATTTTCCTGCCCCATACATAATTTTATAACTTAATTCGTTATTGTTATTCTGCGAAAACTTCCATATATTATTTTCATAATCAACATATATCCAAGAATATAGATTACTCATATACACGCCCTCCTTCCTGCAATTATATTCTTAATAAATGCTCATTATTCACTTTTTAGTTGCCGTCCAGCCGACAGGCTGCCTTTTCCGGAAATAAAAAGCACTGAATCAAACCATATATTGTCACCTCTTTTATGCTCTCACATATCATAGAGTATAACAAAAAACTCAGTAGCGATTCATTTGGGATTAACTCCCTAAGTTCATGATAAGCTACTAAAAATGATTAATAATACAATGATTTGTATTTGAAAATTCCATAAAATAACCTTTTAAAAGGAGGAACATTTATGTCTATTGATTTCAAAAAATTTATACCACGTCCCGGCCTGGTAAATAAACAGGGACTTTTACCTGATCCATATGAATTGGTTTGTATTGAAGTTCCTAAAATATTTGATCAATGCTTAATCAAAAGATGTCTTGTATATTGTAAAGGGCCGGACACAATTACAACAGATTGTGAATTAAGAAGTGAACCGCTTGCTAATCCAAGGCGATACATCCGTAGCAGAGACTTTGATGTAACACTGCTTTCAATGGATAAAATTGCACTGAAAAGAAAACCCAATTTCAAAAAAGTAATTCTTCATTACAGGATATCATTCTATGCTGATTATATTGACGATGATGGTGTAAATCAGAGCGAGTTCTATGAAATAGATCGGACAGATGTAATTGGAAAGTTCTATTGTCCTGACTCAGTCGCTCAATTTTCAGGTAACTTTGTAACGAATAAGAACTCGAAAGATTCGGGTGGAAATATTATAAAAATTGAAATGATTGCAGAAGCTCTGGACGGCGATTTGGTTCAAGAAGATGATTGCTGTTTCCTGGATATAACCTTGGGTTATTTCCTCATCGTAAAAAGTGAACTGGTTGTTCAGCTCCTGGTGCCATCTTATGGCTATTGTCCGGTTCCTGAAGAATGTTGCAGAGGAGAAGAACCTGATGAAAATCCATGCGACAGATTCAACAATGCCCCAATTCCTAAATTCTATCCGGATCAAAACTTGCGACCATTGTTCCCTGACTATATCGAAAAAGATCGGTACAATCGGGATGGATATATTGAAGAGGAATTTGATGAAAAAGAATTTGACGAAGAACTCAGTAATGAGGATGTGACTGTTTAACGTATTCGCTTCCGCAATCACCTTTTCCCTTGAATTGCATATGTTATAGTAGACACACTTTATAAGCAACCCAGTACTTAGATTATCTCTATGAGGTAATTTAAATCAAATTTTAAGGAGGTTTTCATTATGAATTCCAATTCAAGATATTATCACGATGATGAATGTGATCCTTGTGGAAAAGAGAAAAAAGAATTTAGGAAAGAAAAGAAGGAAGCATGCCCTACTATTATTAAATGCAGCAATCCCGGTGCGGTTACAATACCCCTTGCTACCATCGTAGGAACTACGTTTACACCTACTTCTTTAACACTTAATACTTCTTGCTTATGTAATCCATGCGCCAAGATTGAATTTGCAAGCAACATCGTTGCTACAGGTTTTACCGGTTCTCTAAGTTTCCAAGTCTTCAAACAATGTGTCAATCAATTTACTCCGGTTCCTGTAGGACCTGCGTTCACTTATTCAAGGGCAGTTGCAGCTACTGATTCTGATACATTCACATTCTTCATCTGTGACTGTGATTCTTGCTTTAATGACTGCTGTACCTATACAGTGGTTATAACTGTAAATGCTATTACAGTAGGTGTTCTGGCTATAAACAATGCAACACTTGGCGCAATTGCTACCTGCCAGACAAATGGTTGCTGTTAAGATAATAACGATCCGATAATTCTTGACATTGTCAAGACAACACTACTGTAAGACATGAAAGATAATAAAATAATGCCCTGCCATAACAAGCAGGGCTTTCTTATTTCTATATTAAGCGTTCGGTTTTTTTTACTTTTGCCGCCTGTGATGGAAGGACAGGTTGATTCCGATCAGGAGGACATTGAACCCCTGAACGATAAACAGGATTCCCACCAGTACGATGGCCGAAAAAGCAAATAGGACGGTATTGTAGAAGGCATAAAGTCCGGCTGCGATACCCAGCACGCCCATAGATAAAAGCCAGATCAGTGACATGATTCCTGATTCCCGATTTGTATAGCCTTCCACGACGCGTATGATTCCGGTGAACATGACCCACAGACCAAAGAAAACCGGGATCGCAGCATCCGCGAGCAGCTGATTGGAAAGAACCAAAAATCCTAGAATCACGCCCATCAATCCCTCGATCATCAGTGAATTTGAAATTTTTCTTTTTCTGCTGATCCAAATATATGCCAAAGTCCCACTGATTCCGGAAAGCAGCATTGCGCATCCCAATAAAAACGCAATGGAAAGAAACGTCGCTCCCGGGTTGGCAAAACAAAATATTCCTGTAAGAATTAGTATGACACCTGCTGCAATTTTAAAAACTCTCACCACTTACCTCCTAATCGTTTTTTGTCGAATAATTCGCCGTAATTTATTATAGTATCCCGAAGACTTATCGTCAACCTGCTTACAGGGATAAATCAATCAAAAGTAACATCCTCTTCCTGATCATAAAGGTCAATGCCGATATCATTGTTGATGATTCCACCGAACGTTATGGCGCTTCCCCCATATTTTCTCCGAATATTATCCAGCGTTCTTTCGATGGTCTCTGTTTTTCCTCGATCCTTCTGATTCGTTGCAAACAGGCTGAGCTGTTCCGCTTCCTGCTCATCGGTGAGTCCGATCCCCGTGATGGTCAGCATTCGGATGGGATCCTTCAGGTTCCAGGATTTTCGGATCAGCTCTAAAACTTCATTACCGATATCCTCCGCTAAATTCGTAGCCAGAGGAAGCTGTTTCTGACGCGAGATCGTCTTGAACAATGGGTCTTTGATGTCTACCTTGACTCCCTGACACTTCATTTCGTATTTCCTCAGCCTTCCTGCAACCGTGTCCGACAGCGCAAGAATTGCCGTTTTTATATCATCGATGCCGCTGAGATCTCTTTTAAAGGTCATCCCGTTTCCGACGGACTTGATTTTCTGTCTTTCATAGGACAGGCTGACCGGGCTGTCGTCGTTCCCGTTTGCATAATCATGAATGACGGCTCCCTGTTTCCCAAGCATGGAACATACAAGCTTGCGGTTATAACCCGCAAGGTCGCCTATGGTTCTCATCCCTGTCTTTTCCAGCTTCTCAGCAGTGACTTTGCCGACAAAAAACAGCTCTCGCAGCGGCAAAGGCCAGAGAATATCCTTATAGTTATCTCTCGTGATCACGGTGGTTGCATCGGGCTTTTTATATTCACTTCCCATTTTCGCAAACACCTTATTATAGGATACGCCAACGGAAAGAGTCAGTCCCAGCTCTTCTCTGACGATTGACCGGATCCTGTCCCCGATTTCCTTTCCGGTCCCGAAAAGACGAAGGCTGCCGGTCACGTCCAGCCATGACTCATCAATGCTGAAGGGTTCGATTCGGTCGGTAAATCTCTCATAGATCTGATTTATTTTTTTCGAGTAGCTGCTGTATTTTTCATGGTGCGGTCTTACAAGGATCAGTCCCGGGCACTTCTTTTTCGCCTGCCAGACGGTTTCCGCAGTAACAATACCATAAGCCTTGGCTTCTTCGCTTTTTGCCAATATGATACCATGCCTGTTTTCCGGATTCCCGCAGACAGCCATGGGTTTGCCTTTCAGCTCCGGCAGTGCAAGCAGCTCGACGGAGGCATAAAAGCCGTTCATATCGCAATGCAGTATGGTTCTGTCCATGGTACACCCTCCCAGCTAAAACGAGGCGGTGGGAATATCCCCCGCCTCGTTTTATTTTACACTAGCTATGAGACCTCCGCTAGTGTATAATATTATTAAGTCAGTTTTCCTCATTCGCCGGTGGCAGTCGAAAGTATAAAGGGATGGAAAAAAATGAAAAATGTAATGGTATGCGTTACTCAACAGAAAACCTGTGACCGCTTGATACAATATGGACATGAATTTCTTGGAAATCAAAAAGGAGAACTTTTTATCATACATGTTGCTCATTATTCAATCAAATTTTTAGGAAACTCCAAAGAGGGAGAAGCTCTTGAGTATCTCTATGAAAAGGCTTTGGAATACGGAGCCAACCTGACGGTGGTACGTTCCAAAGATGTGTTGGAAACCCTTTCCGATTTGGTAACGAAAAACAAAATCACCCACGTTATCGTAGGTGAATCCGGCGAAGCTGAAATGAAATCCAATATGGTGGAACAGCTAAGGAAAAAAATCGAAGTTAAGGCAGAGCTCGTTGTGGTTCCCTCCTTATTTTAAATCGTATTTGGCCAGCCTGTCATAAAAAGCCGATCTGCTTAAATTAAGCATTCGCGCAGCCGCACTCCTGTTTCCATTTGTTTTTTTCAGAACATCCAACAGCATTTCCTTCTCGAAATCAATCAGGGAACTGCGATAGGACGAGTTGGCTGCCGATGGTTTATGTTCTAATTGTATCACTTGTCCAGGCAGGTTTTCTATCCCGATTTCGCCTTCCCAAACATAATTTGCCGCACGTTCGATGGCGTTTTCAAGCTCGCGAATGTTCCCGGGCCAGGAATAATCCGTTAAGGCTTTTTGTGCCTGTTCGTTGATTCCTGTTACTTTTGATCCCAGGATATTATTATATTTTTCAATGAACGATTCCGATAAGGCGATGATATCCTCGGACCGGTCTCTCAGCGGCGGCAAGTGGAACTCAATCACATTGAGCCGATAAAAAAGATCCTCCCGGAAGGTCTTTTTCGCGATTGCGTCTCGTAAATCCCGATTGGTAGCCGCGATAATCCGAATATCTACGGTTTGCTTACTGGTTCCTCCCACCCGCATAAATTCTTTTTCCTGCAGTACTTGAAGCAGCTTAGCCTGTATCGATAATGGCATGTCGCCAATTTCATCCAGAAAGATCGTCCCCGTGTCAGCTCTCTCAAAATAGCCGGGTTTTCCATTCTTTAACGCACCGGTAAAGGAACCCGGGGCATACCCGAAGAGTTCCGATTCAAATAGTGTTTCCGGAATCGATACACAATTTACTTTTACAAAGGGACGTTTTGCCCGGGGACTTGCTTCATGGATACCGCGGGCGAACATATCTTTCCCTACTCCGCTTTCTCCGGTCAATAGAACGGTGGAGCTGCTTCGCGAAATGAACATTGCTTCTTTCTTTATCTTTTTGAATTCCGGATTGTTTGTAATAATTTGATCAAAGCGGCTGCCGCTGCCAACCCGTTTTTCAAGCTCATCCCGATAATACTGTACTTGTTGGTTTAAATAGAACCATTTTCGGGCGATTTCCTCAGTAACTGCATTATCATTCAGGTATACCGTGCTTACAATGCCGGTAATCTCTGCAGCTTCCTCATTGCTTTGCCTGAATGGAATGTGAGAAACGATGCATTTTTTCCCATAGATATCACATGAATCAACCTCGGCAGAACCGGATTTGGCTATTTTGATCGGTCGGTTTGTTTGAAGTAATGCTTGTATCGGTTTGCCTATAATTTGATCCGATGTTTGAGAAACCAGCTGGCAAGCCCTTTCATTGACGTATTTTATGGTACCTGAAACCTCCGATACGAAAACACCATCGGAAGATGCACTCAGTACTCCATCGATGGTTGTCTGAAGCGCTTTCACCATTTCTAATTCCTGAGCGATTTTTTCCATATCTGAAATATCAAGGAAAGCAAAGCTTGAACCGATTTGTTCGTCATTTTCAACAATTGGTACCTGGTTAATAATAACGGGTAAGGATTTCACCGTTCGCTTTAATCCTAACTGTAGTTGCTCTGAAATGGTAATCTCCGGGAGGATCTCCTTTAGATTTTTCCCTTTCATATCGGAAAAATTCAATTGAAACATTCTTTCGGCGGCAGGGTTTATCCGCAATATGTAACCTTCGCTGTCAATAATGATAATGCCCTCATAATTGACCCTGAATAAGGATTCGAGCTGGGCAGAGGATGCCGTGATCACATTTAGGCTTTCACGGAGATATTCTGCCGTTCCGATCATTCCAACCACTTTATTGGTATGATCAAGGACAACCACGTTGTCAACCTGGCTTTTCGTCACCCTCACAACCAGTGAATATTCATCATAAGTCCGGTCAACGGTTACAAAGACAGGATGATCGACCATATATGGTGCGCATGGGGCATCTAAGCCTGCACCTTCTAATAACGCTTTAAATAGTCTTTTTTTAGGGAACACGCCAATTAGGTTCTCGTTTTCATCAACGACAGGAAGTGTATTGATCTTGTATTCCTGGTAGTACTCAACAACGGTCCGTAAAGTGTCTCCCACATGAAGAACCTTAAAATTTTTATTCATCATCTGTTCTACCGTTAACCATGTTGTCGGATTCAAAGAATTGGAGCTATCCATTTTTTTCCCTTTCATTGATTCTAATAGAATCGTCCCTATATCCGGTTATACATAGTATAGAATGAAAAAGCCCCCTTCGTCAAGGCGAAGGAGAACACAAAGAGGCTGACCAAGAGCATTTAGTCAGCCCCTTTATTCATCTTACGAGCATCCGATGTGAATCTAGGTCTCCTTGCGCCAAGGACTTTCGCGTTTTAAATAATTGATAAGATGCTTGTAAGTATGTTTTAATTAGGCCTTGCATGAAGGCTTAAATTAACCTTTGATCACTCTTGGAGTAAGCATTTGATGAACCGCGCAAATCGATGTTGGATTCTGATAATAGGAACCTACAAAAGCCTTGCAGTAATTTCTCAGATTCGGAAGATCTACAATCTCATCGACAAATCCCTTTTTCGCACAAAAATCCGGTCTGGATTTATCGTTGTACTGCTGAATGATCTCATTCATCTTAGCGATCGTCCCATCCAAAGGCTTTCCGTCCTCCTGATCTTTTACAAGGCGACGGGCGTAGGAAGCCGCAGCTGCTGTCTCTCCATGCATTACATAGATTTCCGTGGCAGCGGTTCCAAGGGTGAAAGCATTATTATTATTCGCCTGCGGTCCGCCTAACACGTAATGCGCTGCAGCGGTCCCTTTTCGCAGAACAATGGTCATCATAGGATTATCCGACTGTTCAATGGAATAGATCAAAGCCATTCCAAGACCCAGCATCTCCGCTTTTTCTGCCGTGTCGCCGACATCAATGCCCGTGGTGTCCTGAACCCAAATTAGAGGGATACGGTCACGGCCGCACAGCGTGACGAATTCATTCATTTTAATGAGCCCTTCACGATACAGCTTTCCACCGATTCCCTCATACTCTGCATAGTTCGGATAATCAGCTCCCAGCCCTCCCTGATTGTTGGCGATAAAACCGCACAGGAAACCGTCGATTTTGGCTAATCCGCAATACATTTCCGGCCCGTAGTCCGGTCTGAACTCCATATGCTCACTATGATCGAACAGGCGAGCCAGTACCTCATGCATAGAATAAACCCTTTTCGGATTTAACGGGATCAAACTATAGAGATCAGAAGCAGGGAATTTTGGCTCTGCCGGCTCCGCCACTCTGTAGAATTGAGGATCATATGCAGGTAATGTATTCATATAGCGTTTGATATCGTCAAGGACTTCCTCTTCCGTATCACAGACGTCTCTGATAAAGCCCGTTCCGTTGTGATGGATCTCAACACGGCCCGGAGGGGTTGCTTTGAATTTCTTGGTTGCTTCGATCAAAGCCTCGGCAACTTCCTCATCGATATATCCTTTCGGAGCCATACCGCTGACGATACCTGCTCCTCCAACCGCCATATTGCACTTTTTATGCCCGATCAAAACAGTAGGGCTGATGGAATGATATCCGCCGCCGGCCGGATTGGTTCCATAAATGCCGACGATGATCGGAACGCCCAGCTTCTGCAGCTCTGCATGCCGGAAGAACGGTGTGCCGCTTCCTCTGCGGTTCGGGTAAAGTCTCTCCTGCTCCATCAGCTTGGCGCCGCTGCAATTCAATACCCAAACCAAAGGCAGATGAAGTCTTTTGGCAATATCGGTAACGCGCAGAACGTTATCTGCCTGGCCGGAAAGCCATGCACCTGCCATCACCTTATTATTTGAAGCAATTATGATCGCCCATTTGCCGGCGATTTTGCCCAGCCCATCAATTACTCCGGTATTACCTTCTTCATTCGAAAGCGGATCATAGATCGTATGCAGCGGGCACCAGGTACCCGGATCGATCAGGTATTCCAGACGCTGCCACGCGGTCCATTCTCCCTTTTCGTTCATCGCCTCGGTTGCTTTGCCATTGTTTTTCACCCGCTCAACTTCCTGGGCAATGATGGCTTCCTGTTCCTGTAATTCCTCTATGTTTTTTTTGAGAGTACGGGCCAATTCATTGCCAATACTCGGCATCTCCGTAAAATAGGGATGTAAAGGATAACCATAATCTATCATTTTCATTCTCCTTTCAGTCCGGGATAACTGTGTTCCTTATCTGTTCGGCTGATAGCCCAGCTCGATCCCAGCAACAATTCCCATATGTATATTGGAGGTTCCCTCCAGAGTTTCAAACTGTTTTGCATCCCGCAGCCACCTGCCGCAAGGATATTCCGTCGAATAGCCGTAGGAACCGTAGATTTTCATTGCCATATTCGCACCATGCACCGCAGCATTGCAGCCGGACAGTTTCGCCATGGAAGTGGCCTGTTGGCTCGGCAGCTTGTTTTCCTTAAGCCAGGCCGCCCGGAAGACGAGATATTTCGCTGCTTCGTCTTCCAGCTTCATTTCCGCGATCTGCTGCTGGATCATCTGGAACTTGCCGATCTGCTGCCCGAATTGAGTACGCTCATTGGCATAGTTCACAGCACCCTCAAGACACGCTGCCGACAACGCTGCCGCACCGGTCGCACAGCCCATTCGTGTGTTATTCAACATCCACATGCAGATCTGGAAGCCTCTGTTGACTTCGCCCAGCAGGTTTTCCTTCGGAACCACTGCGTTCTCAAATACGATCTCTGATGTCGGAGCGGTCCACATACCGACTTTCTTGGTAATCGGGATTCGAGTAATACCGGGCGTATTGTTGTAGTCAATGATAAAGCAGGATAATCCCTTTGGACCGCCGCCTTCTGTGGTCACGGCGTACACAAGCCCGGTGTCACTGGAATGTCCGCCGGATATCCACATCTTTGATCCGTTCAGCACCCAGTGGTCTCCCTTGTCCGCCGCAAAGGTCTTCATGCTGCCTACATCGGAACCGGAGTTGGCTTCCGTCATCGCAAAGCTTCCAACCGCTTTTCCGCTTACCAGATCCGGAATATATTTCTGCTTCTGTTCTTCTGTTCCCCATTCATTGATCGTCATTGCCGGGCCCCAGCAGTTACCGCTGATACTTAATCTCCATGCAGTATGCACCTTGGAGATTTCATACAGTGCCGTTACCGCTTCCATCCAGCCCATGCCGTTTCCGCCGTATTCTTCCGGAATGCTCCAGCCTAAAAGGCCCAGCTCTCCCATTTTCGTCAGTATCTCTCTACGATAGTAGTGATTTTCTTCATCTTCCTCAACATAAGGTGCAATTTCCTTCTCAGCAAAATTGCGGGCCATATCTTGAACCATCTTTTGTTCTTCTGTTAATCCAA
>CAZTEH010000100.1:0-14145 GCA_964612345.1 uncultured Oscillospiraceae bacterium
CTCCGGGAACGCGGTAAATCAGAAATGCCGAATTCAGTGCTGGAATGGTATTGGAACAATTGATCAATAAGGGAAAGAAAATGATATACGACAGCTCCACAACGATCATGGATATGCAGTGGGCTACAACCCCGGTCGGCTCTACGGAACACGCTATCGTCGGCGCCGCGGTTGCCGCCATGGGGAAATTCTACGGTATCCCTGCTGATACGGGCGGAACTTAGGCAGACAGCAAATTATGTGACGCACAGATCGGTCACGAAAAAACGATTACCGCCATGCTTCCTGCCTTGTCAGGAGCAAGTCTGCTGTATGGTATGGGTATGATCGACAGCGGGATCGCAATGAGCTATGAGCAATTGGTGGTAGACAGTGAAATCGTGCACATGGTTCGAAGGATATTGAAAGGCATGGCAGTAAATGAGGAGACTTTAGCCAAAGAAGTGATCAAGGCAGTAGGACCTGTCGGAAACTTCCTTGGACAGAAGCACACCAGGACACATATGAGAGCAGAACTTTCAACATCCGCTTTATTTGATCGAAGAAATAATGATGCATGGGCCAGAGACGGCGCTAAGGATGCGGCCCAGAGGGCAAGAGAGAAGGCACTCATCCTCTATGAAAATCAAAAAACCGATCCGGTGGCGCCTGAAATTGCAGAAAAGCTCAGAAGCATCGTTGAAGCCGCGGAAGAAGCCGAGGCTGAATCGGGAAAATAACAGAGGCAGTATCGTATCGCTTTTAGAAAGCTCGTTGACAAAGAACAAAATTATCAACATACTGGAGGAGGAAAGAGAACCGTAATCTGAGTGGAAAGGAATGACGGAAGAGTGGATTGTAAAAAAAAGCGATGCAGCGAGTGCGATATTTACGAGCAGGAGAAAATGGACATCCTATTTAAAGTCATGGACAACGAGAATGACGTTACCCTGACGGACGGGGAAGGAATTGTAATCAGAATCAGCGATTCCTATGAAAAGCATTATGGTGTTACAAAGGAAGATATTATTGGAAAATCAATTTTCAGCCTGGAAGCGCAGGGAATATTCAAACCTTCCGTAACAGCAGTTGTATTGGAAAAGAAATGCAAGGCAACGATATTGCAGAAGAACAAGCTTGGAGACAGTATTTTGACCACCGGAGTTCCGATCTTTGATGAAGCCGGTAAAATACAATATGTCATAAGCTTTAATTCCATCGACATTGCAAATATGACTACCTTGCATGAAAAATACATAAAGCTTACAGAATTAATGAGTGAGTACAATGCGGAGATCAATCAGTTTCATATGAGGGATATCAATGAGAAAGTGCTTGTGACAAAGAGCAAGCATATGGCAAATATCAGTGAATTGGTTTCTCAAATTGCAGACACCAATGCAAATGTGCTTCTCACCGGGGAAACGGGCGTAGGCAAAAGCATGATCGCAAAGATCATTCATCAAAAGAGCGGGCGTTCTGACGGACCATTTGTCGAGATCAATTGCGGGACAATACCTGCAAATTTGATCGAGTCGGAGTTGTTCGGATACGAAAAGGGTTCGTTCACAGGAGCAAGCAATAAGGGGAAGCTCGGTAAAATCGAGCTTGCCAATGGCGGCACGCTGTTCCTCGACGAAATAGGAGAACTGCCTCTGAATCTGCAAATTAAGCTGCTGCAGGTAATACAGGAAAAAGTCATAACGAGAATTGGCGGTCTTAAAAAAATAGAAGTAGATTTCAGGCTGATAACGGCAACAAATCTTGATATAAAAAAGAATATCAAAGCAAATCTTTTCCGCGAGGATTTATATTACAGGCTGAACGTGATTCCAATCCATATACTGCCCCTAAGAGAAAGACCGGAAGATATCGTTCCGTTGGTGTTAAGCTTTCTGGAGCAGTTTAACAAGAAATATGACCGAAAAATCTCTCTTTCCCCCGAGGTATTCGATATTTTGGAAGAGCAGAGCTGGCCGGGGAATATCCGTCAGGTGGAAAATCTGGTGGAACGTCTTGTCATTATGGCAAAGGATGACCAGATCGATCTGGAAAATTTGCCGGATGATATCGACTTGAACGGACATAGAAAAAAGACGATTATGGAAGGCCGGCTGGATGACATGATGGAAGAATATGAAAAAGCCATATTTATCAATGCATTCAAAACCTATAAAACCAGCATAGCCGTAGGAAATTCACTGGGGATCAGTCAGGTGACTGCAGCGAGAAGACTCAGGAAATATATACCGGATTACATTTCCTGCCGTTATGAGTAGAAATAAATTAGTTATCACATGTAAAAAATAGAAGGAGGTTATATATGAAGACAAGAAAGATGCTCATTTTACCGCTTTTATTGATTATCACAATGATAGGGTCGTCCGTCTGCTATGCCGCAGTGCCGGCAGAAGGATTCAATCCGGCTGACGGGAAATATGTGAAGGCGGAATCCGCCCGCTATTGGGACGGTCGTTATTCCGACGGCCGTATATTTTCAGAATATCTTGCAAAAGAATTGGCCGGGGATTTTGACCGTCTTACCAATTATGCTGTCGGTGGTTCCTTCTCCGGTATTTTAACCGGAAGCGTAGCAGACGGCACCGACCGGTCCAATTGGTCCTCCTGGTTGAAGGGCTGGGGTGGTATCGAACAAACAGAACGGTTTATTAAAGATGTAAATGGCAAAGCCGATCCCAAGGCGCTCTATATGATCAGCACCGGCGGCAACGACAGCTATACTGCGGATTCACTGGGTTTGGAGGGTGCTACCCAAAAGTCCGCTTCCAATATCGTGACCATGATCGATAATTTGGCAAAAGCCGGAGCGACAGATTTTATTGTCATGCTCCAAAGCACAACACCGGGTAAAGCCGAAACTGATTTCACGAAAGCACATAGAGCGGCAACCCAGAAAGCAGTAAATGCATATATCACCAACCATAAAGACTATAACATTGTTATGGTTGACACGGATAATCTCTTTAAGGATATGGAAAAACAAGGAAAGGAAGCTTATGGTTTTAAAACCTGGGGCTTTTATCAGATTTCCGACTGGGTGCCTGCTTACGGTTATGCTTATGCGGCGGATGACAACAGTAAGATACTGCCGACGAATTCAGCCGAAGATATCTATGGCTATGGCTACTACTATTCAAAGGAAAGTTCCTATTATACACCGGAAGCTGCGGATTATGATATCGACGAATTTCTTTATTATGATGAATATCATCTGGCCAGCAGAACGCAGATGCATAAAGCAAGCTATATATTAAATTCGGATATTGCCACGGATAAAGACATTTTTACAAAGGTATACAGTGCGACTCCATCAGCCTTTGCCGTATCGCCAATGGCCCAAAAGACTTATACCATGGTTTATACCTTCGGAGACAGTATGATCGACTCCGGAAGAGCCTTGGCAGTAACGAGCGAATTGATAAAGAACCGGGAAGTACAATCGAATAGTATCCGTAACATGAAAGATACGAAAACGAACGAATGGTATACCACCAATGTGAATTATGTATTGCAGACCGGCATCATGAATGGAATCGATTCGGATACCTTCGCGCCAAATGAGACGATGACCCGTGCTCAATTTACTGCGATCCTTGGCCGTGCAGCGGGCATCAAAGATTCCTCCGCAAGCAGCCCGGCGGCGATCACATTTACAGATGTGGATCCTGCTAAATATTATGCTTCCCATGTAGCATGGGCGGTCGAAAAAGGTATTATCAACGGTACCGGCAGCACTACGTTCTCCCCGAATGCTAAAATTAACCGCCAGGATATGGCCAAGATGGTTGGAATTTATGCGTCTGTGGCTGGCATCAAACTGCCGGAAATCAAAGGAAGCGATACATTCGGTGACGATAATGCCATTAAGGGATACGCAAAGACCTATATTTATCAATTGAATGAAGCCGGAATTCTAGTCGGCTATGATAACTCCTTTCACCCGAGCGATGAAACAACCCGTGCTGCGGCAGCAAGTGTTTTGGCAAAACTTTTAAACTATTAGTCTACTTTGACTAGATAGTCAAGCATGACTAATGCCTTGAAATCACTCAAATGAAAGCATCCGGTTCAGTGGCTAGTCAAAGTTGATTAGCTCTTCCGCAGAATCGGCAAACAGAGTATGGGATGAATGAAAAACAGAGAGCAAAAAGAACCTGAATTCGTGTATTTCTCAACACGTACAGGTTCTTTTTTATTTGTGGAACTATTTGGCATGCAACTTGCTTTTTATATATTTGTTTATGAAAATTTAAGTGGAGGTTATTGGATATGGCTGAAAATATTATCCTGAACAAAGAAAACAAAACAGCGATCATAACAATCAACAGACCGGATGCGTTAAATGCTTTGAATGGGCAGGTTTTAGAAGAGCTTGATGCGGCCCTGAATGACGTAATAAATGATGATGAAATCAAAGTATTGATTATCACCGGCGCAGGCAGATCCTTTGTGGCAGGAGCGGATATTGCAGTTCAGAGCGTATTTGATGTTGAGGCGGGAAGAGCCTGGGGTCGAAGAGGCTCCGCTATCTTTCGAAAGCTGGAGCAGATGGAAATCCCGACCATTGCGGCGGTCAACGGCTTTGCACTGGGAGGCGGCTGCGAGCTGGCGCTGGCATGCGATATGATCATTGCCAGTACAAAGGCTAAATTTGGACAGCCGGAGGTCGGTCTTGGAATCACTCCGGGGTTTTCCGGTACGCAGAGGCTGCCAAGGAGAGTTGGTGTCTCGAAAGCAAAAGAGCTGATCTTTACCGGTGAAATGATCAACGGAGAAGAGGCGGAGCGAATCGGATTGGCGAACAAAGTGGTGGAACCGGATGCACTGATGGCTGCGGCGATGGAATTGGCCGGCAAGATCGTCAAGAATGCACCCATTGCGGTGAAATATTCGAAAGCATGCATTGACCGGGGGATGGATGTCGGCATGGGTTCGGGTATTTCAATCGAGAATGAACTTTTCGCAATGTGCTATGCAACAGCAGATCAAAAAGAAGGAATGACGGCTTTCTTGGAAAAGAGACCAGCCGAATTTCAAAACGAATAGAGGAGGTAAAGAATGGATTTTAATTTGACCAGAGAACAGCAAATGATAAAGAAAATGATCAAAAAATTTGCAGAAACAGAAATCGAACCGATCGCGGAAATGATTGATGCGGAAGCAGAATATCCGAAGGAAACCGTAGCAAAGCTCGGTGAGCTTGGCGTTATGGGCATGCCGTTTCCGGAGGAATATGGCGGAGCAGGGGCTGACTATATCGCGTATATCATGGCCATCGAAGAGCTGTCCAAGGTATGCGCATCCCATGGCGTCATTGTGCAGACACATAACGCACTGTGCTGCTGGCCGATTTTCACATACGGAACAGAAGAGCAGAAGCGCAAATATCTTCCGGACCTTTTATCCGGTAAGAAGCTGGGTGCGTTTGGATTAACAGAACCGAATGCAGGAACAGATGCTGCCATGCAGGAGACCAAAGCGGTGGATATGGGAGATCATTGGCTGCTGAACGGATCAAAGGTTTTCATTTCCGGAGGCGGGATTGCGGAGGTCTATGTCATCATGGCAATGACCGACAAATCAAAAGGAACAAAAGGGATTAGCGCATTTATCGTAGAAAAGGGGATGCCGGGATTTTCCAGAGGCAAGAAGGAAAACAAAATGGGCATCCGGGGATCCACTGCAGCGGAACTCGTTTTCGAGGATTGTATCGTTCCGAAGGAAAATCTTTTGGGCGAACTGGGGAAAGGATTCAAGGTCGCAATGACATCGCTTGACGTCGGCAGACTGGGAATTGGCGCGCAGGCATTGGGAATCGCACAAGGCGCCTTTGACCAGACGGTAGCGTATATGAAGCAAAGAAAGCAGTTTGGAAAGTCATTGGATAAGTTCCAGGCGCTTGCCTTTGAAATGGCCAATATGAAGACACGGATCGACGGTTCCAGGCTGCTTTTGTATTATGCGTGCGACCGAAGACAAAAAGGTCTTCCAAGCACGGTGGAAGCCGCACAGGCGAAGCTTTCCTGCTCTGAGACCGCCATGTATGTGACGACAAAAGCCGTGCAGTTCCACGGAGGATATGGATACATAAAGGATTATCCGGTAGAGCGGATGATGAGGGATGCGAAGATCACGGAGATTTATGAAGGTACCTCAGAAGTAATGAAGATGGTAATATCGGGCGACATTTTTAAATAGCGGTAGAAATCTACAAATTATAAATTTGTGATTTCCTCGCATCAGTCCACCAACAATTTGCTTTGCAAATTGGGTGGGCTAGGAAAAAGGAGGGACATAAAAATGAAAATAATAGTATGCGTGAAACAGGTACCTGATACGAACGAAGTGAAAATAGATCCGGTAAAGGGAACCCTCATCCGGGAAGGAGTGCCGAGCATTTTAAATCATGATGATGCCAATGCGCTTGAAGAGGCTCTTAGAATCAAAGACAGAGATCCGGATACCTATATTACGGTCATCACCATGGGTCCGCCGCAGGCGATGGAAATGCTTCAGGAATGTATCGCAATGGGCGCGGATGATGCGGTTTTGCTTTCCGACAGGGCTCTTGGCGGTTCTGATACCTGGGCAACTTCAAATGCCATCGCAGCGGGGATCCGAAAGCTCGGAGATTACGATATCATCTTTGCCGGACGGCAGGCAATTGACGGTGATACGGCACAGGTTGGGCCGCAGATTGCCGAAAAATTAAAGCTGCCGCAAGTTACATATGTAAAAGAATTTCCAATCAAAGGAAATGAGGTCACGGTAAAAAGAGCGCTTGAAAACGGTTATGAGGTATTGAAACTAAAGACGCCCTGTGTGCTTACGGCAATCAAGGAGCTGAATTGTCCAAGATATATGTCGGTGAGAGGAATCTACAAAGCCGCGGGATTTGATATCAAGGTATGGAATGCAGCCGACATCGGAGTAGATCTTACCAAGGTAGGTTTGGAAGCATCACCGACAAACGTATACAAATCGTTTACCCCAGCCAAGAAAGGCAAGGGTGTGATTGTTGAGGGCGATACGGTCAGAGAGCTTGCCGGTAATTTTATTTCAAAGCTTAAAACGAAGCATATTATTTAAGGGGGACGAAACATGGCAATTCAGGTAATAAATGAAAAGTGCAAGGGATGCACGCTCTGTGTCAAGGCATGTCCCTTCGAGGCAATCGATATGCGGGATAAACTGGCAGTGATCAATGAGAAGTGCACCATGTGCAACCAATGTATCCCGGCCTGTAAATTTGAAGCGATCATAAAAACGGAAGAAAGCGAAAAAGGTCCGGTTGACCTTTCCGCATATAAGGATGTATGGGTATTCACAGAGCAAAGAGAAGGCAAACTGTTGAATGTAGCACTGGAGATTCTGGGAGAGGGTCATCGGATCTCAAGGCAAATCAGCAGCGATACGAAGGTTTGTGCGGTTTTGACCGGCGGCAAGGTGGAGCACCTCATCGATGAGCTTTATGCTTACGGTGCAGATCGGGTCTACGTTGCCAGCGATCCTTTGCTGGAGAAATATACGACAGACGGATATGCAAAAGTGATCACCGATGCGATCAAGGAATATAAGCCTGAGATCGTACTCTTTGGAGCCACCCACATCGGGAGGGACCTGGCTCCGAGAATCGCCGCAAGACTTGATACGGGACTCACGGCAGACTGCACAAGATTGGATGTGAATACCGGAAACTATATCGACTATCTTGAAAAATACACCACCATGAATACCAAGAATATGGACCGAAACGACGGGAACAAGAATCTGAAGCAGACACGACCGGCATTCGGCGGAAATCTGATGGCTACCATCGTCTGTCCGACCCACAGACCGCAGATGTCTACCGTGAGACCCGGAGTGATGGACAGATTGGAAAAAGTCGAGGAAAAAAAAGGCGAACGGATCGATCTCAAACTTGATTTAAAGAAGGAAGATTTCTCCGTAGAAGTGCTTGAGGTCGTAAAAGCTGCCAAACAGATGGTATCGCTCACGGATGCACAGATCATCTGCTCGGGAGGAAGAGGCTTGGGAGATGCTTCGGGCTTTGAACTTATCAAGAAGTTTGCCGATGCAGTCGGAGGCGTGGTCGGCGCATCCCGTGCCGCTGTGGATTCGGGATGGATCGACCATTGCCATCAGGTAGGGCAGACGGGAACCACCGTAAAACCGAAAATTTACTTTGCCTGCGGTATTTCCGGCGCCATTCAGCACCTGGCCGGCATGCAGACCTCGGATGTGATCGTGGCAATCAATAAAAATCCGGACGCACCCATCTTTGAAGTCGCCGACTACGGACTGGTCGGAGATTTGTTCAAGATCATACCGGAGCTCATCGCTCAGTGGGATAAGGAATAAGAAAACAAACCCAAGTGATAAGAAATAAAAATATAAGAAAGGAAAGGGAACGGTTATGAGAGAAATATTAATAAAGCCCCAATTGAATAAGTTTAACACCTTTGCAGAATTTGCGGAGGAATTCCATTTGGGGGAAAGAGACCTGGTATTTACAAATGAGTATATTTACATACCTTTTATGAAGGACTGTGGACTCAAATGCAAATTTGTATTTCAGGAGAAGTTCGGAGCGGGGGAACCCACAGAAGAAATGATTACGGACATCTTTGCCGCCATTGACCCTAAGGATTATGACAGAGTCGTTGCAGTCGGCGGCGGAGCAATCATGGATCTGGGTAAACTGCTCACCTTAAAGAGAATCGGAAGCGTGCATGACCTGTATTTTAAAATCGTTGACGTTGTTCCGGAAAAGGAAATGATCGCTTTGCCGACGACCTGCGGAACGGGTTCTGAAGTGACCAATATCTCCGTTGCCATTGTCAGGGACGAAAACGGCAAGACGACTAAGCTTGGCCTGGTGTCTGATCTGCTGATCCCCGGAACCGTATGTTTGATCCCTGAATTTTTAAAGACATTACCTTATGCTCCATTTGCATCCTCGGCAATCGATGCGTTGATTCATGCGGTCGAATCCTATCTATCGCCGACAAGAGCAACAATGACATCGGAACTGTTTGGCGTTAAGGCGATGGAATTGATTTTGGAAGGCTTTCGAAGAATCGGCGAGAACGGACCGGAAGCGAGATTTGGATATCTGGATGAATTCCTGACTGCCGCCTGCTATGCAGGACTGGCATTCCTGCAAGCGGGCTGTGCAACCGTACATGCCATGTCCTTCCCGCTTGGCGGGACCTATCATGTGCCTCACGGTGAAGCAAATTACGCGTTATTCGGCAAGGTTCTGGAAAAATATAATGCGATCAAGCCGGATGGAAAAATATCAGAATTTAAGAAGACCATCGCACGGATTTTAGGCGGCAGCGAGGAAGATGCCATCGCAAACCTTGCGGCGCTGGAAGAAAAGATTTTACACTTAAAGCCATTACGAGAATATGGATTTCAGGAAGAAGATATTGAAACCTTCGCTGATTCTGTGCTGAAGAATCAGCAGAGACTGGTTACGAATTCCTATGTGCCATTAACAAGGGATCTGATCGTTGAAATTTATCGTGAAACTTATTAAAAGTGAATAAGCAAAACAAATTTTTACTCAATTAAATACATATAAGGAGGAAGAAAAAATGTCACTCAGAACAAGCTTGCCAAAGATCGTTACCGATGCGATTCCGGGTCCAAAGTCGGCAGAACTGCTGAAGGTGAGAAAGGATAATGTAACCGATGCAGTTGGAATGCTGGCTCCTGTATTTGTAGATAAGGCAGAAGGCGCAATGGTGCAGGATGTGGACGGAAACATCTTCATTGACTTCGTCGCCGGGATCGGCGTTCTTAACATCGGTCATTCCCATCCGGAGGTCGTGGAAGCGGTAAAAGCCCAATGCGATAAGTATTTCGCACCGAATATCAACGTTTTCAACTATGAACAATATCCCAGATTGGCTGAAAAGTTAAATGAGATCATCCCCATCGAAGGGGAAAAGAAAACCATTTTGGTTAACACAGGCGCTGAAGCCGATGAAAATGCAGTAAAACTTGCAAGAAGATTTACCGGAAGAAGTGAGATCATCTGCTTTGCCGGAGCATTCCATGGAAGGTCTTACATGACCATGGCCATGACCAGCAAGTGCCGCCCGTACAAAACAGGCTTTGGCCCGCTTCCACAGGGAGTGAACCGATTCCCATTCCCCTATTGCTATCGATGCCCGTATGGATTGGAAAAGGAAAGCTGCGGAATGCACTGTGCAAAGATGTTTGAAGATAGCTTTTTCCTGGAATATGTTGCACCGGATCAGGTTGCCGCAATCGTACTGGAACCGATCCTTGGAGAAGGCGGATTTGTTGTACCGCCGGATGCCTTCTTAAAGGAAATGAGACGTCTTTGCGACAAGTATGGGATTCTCTTCATTGCGGATGAAATCCAGTCCGGATATGCAAGAACCGGTAAGATGTTTGCCTGTGAGCATTGGAGCGTAAGACCGGATATCATCGTCAGCGCAAAATCGGTTGCAGGAGGAATTCCGGTTGCCTGTGTGACGGCTCGAAAGGATATCATGGAATGTGTCAATCCGGGAGAATTGGGAGGCACCTACTGTGGAAATGCCCTTGCTACGGCTTCTGCACTTAAGATTCTTGAAATCATGGAAAGAGACAACTTCTGCGAGAAGGCTAACCACATAGGTGATATTGCCGTAAAGAGGCTCTATGAATTAAAAGAGAAATACAGCCTGATTGGTGATGTTCGAGGCAAAGGAGCTATGCTTGCCATTGAGCTCGTGCAGGATAGAGCCACAAAGGAACCTGCCAAAGTTGAAACGAAGGCTATCATTAATGAATGTATCAAAAATGGTCTCGTTGTGCTTGGAGCCGGTGTAAGAGATAATTGTATCCGATTTTTAATGCCTCTCGTGATCACGGATGAGCAGTTAAATGCCGGCTTTGATATTTTGGATATGGCATTCGAGAAGGTTACAAAGCAGTAAAGATCAAACGAACGAACCAACCTTTAATGGAATAAAGATCCTTGAGCGTAAGGCCACACCATATACGCGGTGTGGTCTTTTGCTGTATTCTCCGCAGGAGAGCCCCAAAGGAATGCTTAAAAAATACCAGAAAATTTAAATAATTAGACATTTCCATATTGACAACAGAAAAAAATGGTATAAAATTGAATTAATTCATTGAATCGATTTTGTTAAAACAATGTGCAAGGAAGGTGGATTATCTGCGGTCTGTTTTGACCGAATGTACTATAACCAGTATAAGGAGGTATTTTAGAATGGAAGTCAGACGAAACAGCCATGGACCGGGTAAACTTGAAACAATTACGTGTATCAGCAACGATGATGGCTTTGCAGTCGCTTCGGTAATTGTTGTGGGTAAAGAAGAATGTGTTTTATTGGATTGTCAATGGACCTTGTCAAATGCCCACAGAGTCGCAGCAGAAATTCTCGAAACCGGGCGCAAACTGACATCGGTCTTTATTTCACATGCACATCCGGATCATTATTTCGGAGCTGAAGTTTATCAGGATGTCTTCCCGAATGCAAAAATCTATGCACAGCCCGAAGACATCAAAACGATCGACCGCGAATTATTCGGTAAGATAGATCACTGGGAAAAAATAGTCGGAAAGCTTAATTGTCCTCACAAGCCTTTAAACCTGATCCCGTTTGAAGATGACCATATCGAGATCGAAGGCGAAAAGATCGAGATTATTAAAAAAGTTTGGGGCGACCTGAAATACAACACAATGATGTGGATCCCATCCATTAAAACTCTTTATGGAAGCGACGTACTCTTCAACCAGGCACATGCGTTTACCTGCGAAGTCAGCGCCAAAGGCCGTGCCAAATGGAGAGCGGAGATGGATCGGTTTGAAGCATACAACGCCGATGTTATCATTCCGGGTCACGCAAAGCCCGGAATGGAGTTCAACGCCACGACCTTCCAATTCATGAGAGACTACATAGATGCTACCGAAGAGGAAATTGCAAGCACCAACGATGTTGCCAGCTTCTACTACAACATGGAGAAGAGATTCCCTGAATCGGCAATAAACGGAAAAAGCAATGAAATAAATGCACAAGTATTTAAGGGCGGATTAGAATGGTATTACTCTGATGCAGAAGACGGAGAAGAAAGATAGCATTCTGCCAAGCGAAAAAGGAGGATGAATATGCCGGTTATGACTTTTGACACCTGGCCCAGGAGGGTCCATTGCAAGGACGGAGCTGTTAAGGACGTTCCGGAACTGATCAAGGACATGGGCAAGAAACACGCGCTCATTTTCACAGACCCTTTCATGAGCACGACCCCGCTGGTAAAGGATCTTGAAGCGGATCTCGTGAAAAATGGGATTGATGTACATATCTTTTCAAAAATTCAGGCAAATCCTGTGGTAGCTGCGGTAGAAGAAGCTGCAGAATACATGAAGGAAATAAAGCCTGATGTTCTGGTCTGTGTAGGCGGCGGAAGCCCCATCGATGCGGGGAAGGTCGCTAATGTAGTCTATACACATGGAGGGAAAGCAAAGGATTATGATATCGCTATCGGCGGAATCTTGAAGATTAAGCCAATCCTGCTTCCTTTGATCGCTATTCCGACCACCGCAGGGACAGGGACGGAAGTTACCATGGTAGGCGTTCTTACGGATGTTGAGCGCCAGACAAAGTTCGGAGTTTTGAGCCCGCTTCTGATTCCGGATATCGCCGTTCTGGATCCTCAGGCGACCGTATCCATGCCGCCGGGTCTTACTGCCAATACAGGAATCGATGCGCTGACCCACTGTATCGAATGCTACACCTCCAATTGTGATTTCCCGCCGGCACAGGGTCTTGCCCTTGAAGGCATCCGGATGATCTCGCAGAATCTGAGAAGAGCTGTAGCCGACGGAAAAGACATAGAGGCTCGTCAGGCGATGCTGCTGGCATCCATGATGGCGGGAACCGCATTCAGCCTTGGCGGACTTGGCGTATGCCATGCCATGGCTCATCAGCTAAGCGCGTTCTTTGATATGCCGCACGGAATGGCAAACGCCATCCTGCTGCCCCATGTCATGGAGTATAACCTAAAGGTCGCAGAAGACAAATTTGCGGATATCGCGGCAGCGATGGGCGCAGATGTATCGGGAAAGAGCAAGAGTGAAGCGGCGAAACTGGCCTTCGATTTGGTGAAACAGTTGGCGGCAGACGTGAATGCTCCCAAATATCTGGACGATGGCGGAGCTGCAAAGGATAAGATCCCGGGAATGGTCGAGCGCGCGATGCTTGATAATCCGATCACGCAGAATCCGCAGAAACCAACCGAAGAGGATGTTGCAAACATTTACCTTGCAGCCTTTAAGTAAGCCGCCCTTCCATGGGCAGCCGGTACTTGAAGCTTGAACAATATGGAGGGAATGAAGAATGGGAGAACGTTTAAAAAATAAAGTTGCGCTGATCACAGGCGGCGGAACAGGACTGGGTGCGGCATTCGCTAAGGCGTATGTAGAAGAAGGCGCAAAAGTCGTGATTACAGGCCGTAGAAAAGAACTGCTTGACAAAGTAGCCGAAAGTCTGCCGAATGATAAAATCCTGGTATTCCAGGGCGATGTTTCCACCCTTGACGGAGCAAAGGCAATGGTGGATGCAACGGTTAAGTTTGGCGGTAAAATCGACATTCTGGTCAATAATGCGGGAATCGATCCTGCCGGGCTCATCACGGAGATGCCTATGGAAACATGGCAAAAGGTTATCGATATCAATCTTACCGGTCCATTCATGATGATGAAGGTCGCGATACCTTATATGATCGAAAACGGCGGAGGCTCAATCATCAACATATCATCACTGGCAGCACTGCGATGCATTCCCGCTATGCCTGCCTATATCGCATCAAAAAACGGACTGATCGGACTGACTCAGTCAACAGCACTGGATTACGGAAAATACAACATCCGCTGCAACATCATAGCTCCCGGAGCTGTTGGGACGGAAATGCTGAGAAATTCCATGAAGGGACTTGGAGAGGCTATCGGAACGGACACGGACGGAGCACTGAAGGTTCTGACCAAGTTCTGTCCACTTCCGAGAGCGGCGGAGCCTGTCGAAATAGCGGGTGCGGCCGTATTCCTTGCCAGTGACGAGTCTTCCTTTATGACCGGAGCGATCATGACCCTCGACGGAGGCG
>CAZTEH010000101.1:0-14025 GCA_964612345.1 uncultured Oscillospiraceae bacterium
TGAAGTGATCCCCTTCCGGAGCCAGAAACACCTGGGTTTTATGCATGAGTCTGCGGAAGGCTTTCGAATGGACGATCCGGTCTCTGTCTCTTTGATAATCCGTTCGAACATCACATTTCGTTTCCTCATATTGTCTTCCTTTTGTCTCCGCAGCTTTCGCGGCAAAAGGTGATAAAATCTCATATTCTCTTTTCTCAAGATCTTCTCTTAAAATCATCTTATCCTCCAATCAATAAAAAAACTGAAAGGTTATAACTTATTTTACCTTTCAGTGTTTTATTAGTAAAGCAGAATCTGCCAATCACAAACGAAAAAGAGGACCTGACTTTAAAAGTCAAGTCCCCGGGCGATCCTCGCTCCGAACTCTTCGTCTGCCTGCATAAAGTAACCGACGACTTTTTTCTGAATTATATCATCAACAAACATCAAATGATCTATGATATTATCCGCTAAATGATCCTGTTCCTTTCGGGTCATGGTTCGATACCGTTCCCCCGCCTGGAAAAAATCGTCTCCATTTACAATTTGGCTTCGTTCAATGCTGCCCTCCACATGGACTGCAGTTGGTATTCTGCTCTGCGCAGCCACTGCGGTATTCGGATATCTGGCTTGATTGATCGAAATCTGTTCAAAATTAGATCCCAGTCTGTGTCTTTGCGCATCCAGAGATGCAAAAATTCCGCCCTGCAACAGGCGATCAAAGGAAAACTCTATCCCCGGAACGATATTAGCCGGTGAAAAAGCGGACTTTTCCACCTCCTCAAAATAGTTTTCCGTCGACTTATTCAGGGTCAGCTTGCCCACTTTCAAAAGAGGTACTAAATTCTCAGGCCATAGCTTGGTGGCATCCAGCGGATCAAAATCATACTGATCTTGTTTCTCAAATGGAATGAGCTGTACATTGAGTTCATACTCTGTCAACTCTCCTCTCTCAAGGGAATCGCTAAGGTCCCTTGTGGCCGCATCAGGATCGAAGCCTGCCAGGAATTCCGCTTCCTGCCTTGTGATATTCTTGATCCCCTGAATCGGTTTCCAATGATATCTCACCAATTGTCTTTGACCGTTTGCGGTTATCCAAACGTAAGTATTTATGCTATAGCCTTCCATATGACGATAGCTTTTTATTGTTCCATTGTCTGAAAACAGCCAAGTTGTCATGTGCGTGGCTTCTGGGGTTTCTGAAATGTATTTCCAGAATCGTGCAGGCTCTGTCAGATTTGTGCTGGGTGAAGGCTTTAAAGCATGCATGAGCTCAGGAAATTGAATCGCATCACGTATATAAAAGACGGGTAGGCTGGTGCTGATCAGATCGTAGTTTTCTTCGGTGGTGTAGAATTTTACAGCGAAACCCCTCACGTCACGCAGCGTATCCGCAGATCCTTTTGATCCGGTCATTGTTGAAAACCTAACAAATACAGGAGTTTTTCTGTCGGGATTCTGCAAAAATGCAGCCTTCGTAAAGTCGCTCATCGGCATATATACTCTGAAATAGCCGTGTGCTCCTGTCCCTTTGGCGAAGACTACTCTCTCGGGAATTTTTTCCCGAACAAACCGAGTCAACTTGTCAATGAGCTGGACATCCTGCAGCAGAACGGGACCGTTCTTACCTGCCGTTAATGAGCTTTCCTCCTTGTTCATCATGTCAACCTCCTAGATATAATACTACAGTATATGAAGGCAGGATAAAAAAGGAGCATTTCAAATCCAAAACTTTTAACAGCAGCTATCACTGCCTCCTGAGCAGTCACAACTTGGTTCCGTACCGGTCAGTATTCCGTTGATTACTGCAGCAGCGCAGCCTACACCGATCGTTACTTCAATGGCCGAAAATGGGCAATTCTTATCACAAGCCCCGCATTCCATGCAGGAATCTCGATCGATTATTCTGGACTTCCCCTGATCCATGGAGAAGACTCCATGCGGGCATACATTGATACACATGCCGCACCCCTTACATTTCTCCGTATCAAGCTGAAGAGTAACAACATTTTTTAAATATTTATGAATCATTTTAAATCTCCCTTCATGAAAAAACCGACAGAAGATTACCGGCAAACAACAGGATAATTCCTAAACCAGTGGAGGCAGCAATCAGTGGTATCGATATTTTCATTTCCTTTATCACGCCCGAAAATGAAGTATAAGTTGAACATCCGGTGAAGTCCATGGCGCCATATGCCGAAACTGACGGCAAAATTAATAAGTAAGCGATACTAGTAAGAAAACCATAATCAATACTTCTGAAATATCCATTTATCATAACAACGCCCACAGCCCATAGAAAACCCAATAACCAGCCTTTAAACGAAAAGGCTCTGCCGGGAATCCATGGAAGCAGCATGGGTACCAAGACACAGCCGGTCAGTACGGCACCAAGATAGGAATAAACATCTGTGCCTGTAAACCGGGACACCCCCACCAGATTCAATAAGAACATGATCCCGAATATCATAAGGGAAGGTTTGATCGCGCTTGCGATTTCAACCGGGGTCAAAACGATTCTGTCAGCAAAAGTGAATTGTACCGTACGCATCTCCTTATCCGCTTTCATCCCGTTTTTCAGGAATTTCGGCACATCTTCCGCTCTGATGGGGCCATAAACTACTTTAAAGCCTGCTCTTTTCTGCACTTCGTGAGCGGACACTCCAACCGCGCCTAATTGCGGTAGTATCAAAGTTCTGTGCGGGGCAACTTCTGGAAGGCCGGCGGTTTCGATCCTTTGAATCAGTTCCTCCGTCCCGAAAGTGCCTTTTCCGGCAGCACACCACACATTGATGCCTTTTGTGTCAAGAACAAGAATCCATGCAGAAATGCCTGTGAGTTCTTTTCTCAGTGCATCAAAGCTCATTTTATAATTCGCAGTTACCAAAACGGGGGAATCCGAATCCGGCTGACCTACGGAATACAATCCGGGATCAACCTTATAATTCATCCTGTTGATTCCCCATCGAACCTTCCAGGAGCCCATAGTATCTTTCATCGAAAGCTTTGTGGACACCTGTATTGCCTTTGGTGTGCTTCCGCAGCAGCATGATTTGTTTTTTTCAGAGCAACAACGATCCTCAATTCTTTTCATTTATTATTTCCTCTTTTTCATTTACTACGTTACCTGTTGATTCTTTCGGGCATTCCCAAAATGGCTATACGACACCTTTTATCATGCGTACCTTCAATTCTTCTTCTCTCAGAAGCAAATGCTGAATCGGCAGAAGTGGTTCTCCTTCTTCAATTATTATCTCAATGTAATATCTGCAGCCTTGTTTATCTTCTTGCGGGTTGGTTGAAGTTTTGTATTTAAAGCAATTGACAAAGCCGGTGTTTTCTTTTATTCCTAAACCACAGTTTTCACATGTTTTCATACTTATCTCCCTTATTTTTTAAAAGCAAGATTGAACCACATTTTCAATATAACTATTTAAATGGTCATATGCTTCGTTATTAATATAGATGTTTATCTATGTATTATTATATGCTGCGCATTTATTAATGTCAATATATCAGCATAGAAAATCCATTTTAATTTTCTATGGGAAAACGGTATCTTTTGTAATTATAAAACCGTGTGATTCCCCACACGGCTCCCATATTTATTTGCAAATGAAATCCTATTTTTTTCCGGTGCTTCCAAAGCCGCCCCGGTCTCCTGCTGTCAATTCTTCCACTTCTTCAAATTCTATGGCCGGCTGGTTTTTTTCGATTCGAAATTGGCAGATCCGGTCATTCACTTCAATCACCGTATCCCGCAGCGCATACACCGGCATATGCCACCAATCGTTGGGACCGCTGTACTTGTTGTCCACGATCCCGCAGTGATTGGTCTGTATGATCCCAAAATTACTGAATGTACTGCTCCTCGGCACGATATGGGCTTCATAGCCTTTCGGCAGCTGCATGGCTACTCCAAGATGAATCAGCTTATATTCTCCCGCTTTCAGCTCCACTTTCTCCGCCGCCCGTAAATCGATCCAGTCAGACTTGCCGTCAATGTATTCCAGCCTCTTGATATCCTTGTTCAGGTATTTTATCTTTATCTGCTCCATTTGCTGCTCCTCGTATCTTATGACTGAATGATCTTTTTCAGATCCACCTTGTTTCTCCCGATGAGAACGCCGGAATAATTATGGATGTCCGTAACCATTTCGGAGATATCCCGGATATCATCCATGGTCACTTCATCAATGCTTGCCATGACCTCCTCCGGAGTATAGATCTTATCCAGCAGAAGCATGTTCTTTCCGATGGAAAACATACGTCCGTTCACATTTTCAAGACTGAAGATATAGCTTCCCTTCAGCTGCTCCTTTGCGATCTGCAGCTCTTCAAGGGTAACCCCTCCTGTTTTCAGCAGCTTTAACTCATCCTGGATTCCGATCACTGCATCTTTCATCTTGTCATGGCTTACACCCGCGTAAATATTGAAATAACCGGTATTGCTGAAGGAGCTGGACATGGAGTAAACGGAATAGGCCAGCCCTTTTTCCTCTCTGATATTCTGAAAAAGTCTGGAACTCATACTTCCACCCATGATATTGTTCAGCAATACGAGGGAATAATAACGCTCATCTTCCAGTGATAAACCCTTTAATCCAAGGCAGATATGGGACTGCTCAATATCCTTCACCTTCACCTTGTAAGTCGGCTTATACCCTGCCTCATCAAATTCCTTCGGTACTTTATTGGCATTGAGCGCCATGAGCTTGCAGTCAAACAGTTCACTAACGTGATCCGGATCGAAGCTGCCGCAAATGGATATGACAATATTGTCCCTTGTATACTCTTCTCCGATATAATTCTTGATTGTATTTCGTGTGATTCCCTTAAGGGATTTTGGTGTCCCGATTATGGATTTTGCAAGGGGATTGCCTTTGAAAATCAGTTCGCTTATGATGTCGTGGGCATCATCCTCGGGAGAATCCTGGATCATCTTGATTTCTTCGCATACGACTCTTTTTTCCTTTTCCATTTCCTCCTCATCAAACTTTGAATTGATGAACATGTCGATGAGAATGTCCGCTGCTTTATCGATATTATTTGCCAGGGTTTTCAGGTAATAGCAGGTCGCTTCTTTTCCTGTAAAGGCATTGATCTGACCCCCGATCTTGTCCACATCCTCTGCAATTTTCTTTGCAGTTCTGTTTTCTGTCCCTTTAAAAAGCATATGCTCTATAAAATGGGAAATACCCGAGTTCTTTGCTGTTTCATCCACAGATCCGGCCTTTACCCAGATTCCGACAGAAACAGATTGTACATAAGGTATTTTCTCCATAACAATCCGGACTCCACAATTCAGCTTTTTATTTATTATCATTATGTTTTACCACTTTCACTTTCCTTATTTTTCTTTTAACGTATATCATGTCTCCAGCTAAAAAGACATGATTCAATGGTCGAATCATTCTATTATATCTTTAATGCGACAGCCTGTAAAGGGGGACTATCTCGATCTTCTGCGCCTTGATCTTTTCAATCAGATCCGGCAGCGCTTTCACTGTTTCTTCCTTCGGATGCATCAAAACGATAGCGCCGTTCAAGTTCTTTTTCAGCACTCTGCCTTTGATTACCTCCGCCGTGGAGCCTTCTCTCCAATCGATGGTATCAGCGCTCCATAAGGCCATCTGATAGCCCATGCTTCTGCAGAGTTCCACCGTGGTTTCATCGTAATCTCCCGAAGGCGGCGCAAAAACATTCGTTTTAATTCCCAATATATCCAGTATAACCTGTTCTGTTTTTAATATTTCTTCTTTTATGTCATCCACGGAATTTTGTGAGCATAATTTGTGGCTGTATCCGTGGCTCTGTATTTCATGTCCGGCTTGATACATTTCCTTCAATAGATCCGGATTGTTTTCCGCCCATCGACCGCTGACAAAAAAGGTAATTTTGATATCATTCTCTTTCAACACGTTCAGCATATCCGGAATTACTTCTTCCCCCCAGTCTACATTGCAGCTGAAAACCAGCTGGTTGCTGTTGGGAAGGCCGCTGCGAATTACAACGTCTTCCTCACCGGCCAGACTTTGGATTTCCTTCTCCTTCATGGCAGAATGATTATTTAACAGGATGGAACCCAATGAGATTATCTGATAAACAAAGATTGCAAAAACTGTCGTAAATACAACAAACATAAGAATTTTACCACTTTTCATAAAAACACCCCCAAACATTCTATGCTTGGGGGTGATGCTTTATTTTACTATTTTTTTGCCTTGGCAATGTTGTCTCTGATTATAATCAGCTTATAGACAACCGTTGCCGCTTCCGCCCTTGTTGCCTTACCCTGCGGAATGTAATTTCCTTCCGGATAACCGCCCATGACTCCCGATGAAACGATTTTACCTACCGCTTCGGTCGCCCACGGACTGATCGTGCCGCTGTCTGTAAAGTTGGTTCCTGTGCTCGCCTCCGGAAGAACCAGTTCCGTGTATCTGGTGAAATTGCTCAGCATGATCGCCATCTGTTCTCTGGTTATGTTATCGTTTGGTGCGAAAGTGGTTTCATCGATTCCATTGACGATTCCGCTTGCATAGCCCCAGTTAATGTAGCTGTAATACCATTCTGCCGCTGGTACGTCGGTAAAGCCTGCAGGAGCAGTCTGCGAAACATCCAGTCCATAGATCGTCTTTGCCAGCATCGCCAGGAATTGTGCTCTGGTGAGTGAAGTATCCGGCTGATAATAGTTATCGCCCATACCGTTGACAACTCCTCTTGCCGCCAGTCTGCCGATGTATTCCTTCGCCCAGTGTGCGGAGGTATCCTTGAAATCGACGATCGCTGCGCCGACCTGGACAGGAATTGTATTCGTCACGCCGTTATACGCAACAGTGATATTTCCTGTTATTCCCGACTGGTTGGTTGCCTGAAAGAGACCGTTTGTATCGATCGTTCCGATGGCCGGATCACAGGTGAAGGTGAACAGGCTATCCTTGCTCGCAATTGGGGAATATCCGAATTTTGCAAGCACGTTGATATCGGAAGTCTTTCCCGGATCTATGACGAGATTCTGTACATTGGTTGTAAAGGTAATATTATTCTCAATACTAATTTCCGTTTCGGTGCTGAGACCTCCACTTTCTGCTTCAATTTCAACCGTACCCACGGTACTTCCTGCGGTGAAGAGGCCGCTTTGATTGATGGTGCCGGCTGAATCCTCAACATTGTAATCAACGCTGTTTCTCAGCGCTACGGATTCATATTTGTCATTGGACGCGTAGGTTGTCAATTGAATGTCTGCACCGGGCATGGCAAGCGGCTGGCTTGCGTAAGTATGTAAATGCTCTGCATTTGAATTACCAGATTCCCGATAAACCAGAAACAGACCATTTGTTGTTTTTCTCTGGGCTCCGCCGGAAGGTGAATTCTTTTCCACCGCCTTGGAATCTTTTCCGCCTTCTCTAACGTTCATCACCGAGGAGCCGCCGCCGTCCATATTAACAACGGTAGTACAGCCCAACGCCATCATGTGTTTCACCATGTCGGTAAGTCCGAGTCCGGCTGAGAATCCGGCCTGCCGTCCGTCAAGCACATAGAGAAGGATGGTTCCGTCCGGTTTGATACCCATTGCAGTTCTAGGATTAACATTGGTCCCGTTTGAAACAATTTGTCCGTTTTCGCACATGACATAGTAAACGCCAAGTGCTTCTTTGCTGTTTGTCAGACCCCCGTTGTTCCAATCCCCCACGGAGATCTCAACGGTGCTTCCCGGAACGAGGTATGAAATTGGAACCGCATACGGCGAATCTGCCGCAGCAGACAAAACGAGTTGGTTCGCTCCGATGGGTGTATTATAATTTCCGTTTCTGACTTCCACAACGGTTGCCTCAATCGTGCCGCCTACCGTCGGTTCGGCATTGTCAGCAGAGCCTGCGTCCAGAATGACCTCTACCGAATTTTCGGAAGTTTTTGTCGTGGAGGCAAATTGACGATTGTACATATGAAGAGCTTTTGCTCCCCCGTGTGGAATATTGAAAAATCCGATGGGTGCGGTCCAATCCGTCGGTACGTTGACCATCTGCTGGGTAACAGCAGGAGGTGTCGTGACTGCAGAGCCGGAGGTCTGCGTCGGATCGGTCGGCTGCGTCGGGTCAGTTGGCTGAGTTGGATCGATGACGGGCACATCAACAGTAGTCGGTATATTGATGGTCCCCTTCAGGGAATATCCCAGACTAACTTTTTCCAGAGAAGCCGCTCCGTCTCCATTAAAGGAGATGACATATTCCGGTGCATATCCGGAGGTTTTGATCTTTCCGTCATGGATGACCAAGCCCTTCGGAGCGCCGGACGCTGTGTCATACAAGTCTCCATTGATCCCTGTTACGACCTTGTATCCCTGACTTTCTAATGTGTTTACCATGGTATCCATGGTATAGGTTCCAGTAACTTCGCCTTCAAATACATACGGCTTCAAATCCGTACCCTGTGTATCGGCGTGAACAAAATAGGCACGCTCGATGCCGTTTACGCTGTGGCCGGCCAACTGTTCCGAATAGTAAGCATCGTCGTAGACCTGTGATTTGGTTTCATAGTATACATTTCCGATACCGTCCTGATAAGAAAATCCGGTTAAAAACGTTCCTGCCACCAGTGCAAATGTCAGAATACCCGCAGTGAATCTTCTGCTGTTCATAAATGTCATTTTATCCCTTAACCCCCCTAACTTTTTCTGCTAAAAATATTATGCGTACATGTTATTCTAACACCCCTATTCCAAACTTTTCAAGTTACACTTCCATTACATTGGTAATACTATTTTGCCTTGAAGTGAAACATATTGCCGCCGAAGCAGTCTCCGTTATAGAGGATGATCACAACGTCCGGCTGATATTTCTTTGCGTATTCGGCAACGGAATCCTGATACAGTCTGACGTCCAACGCCCTCACTTCATGAACTCCCGTGGATAAAAACGAGTAGACCGGCAGCCCGAAGGAGTCCTTGATGATCAGGATCTTTCCTCTTCGGACGTTGTGGTTTACAAATGCCAATTCGGCATTATCCCCATGATAGACGGCATAACGATTTGTTTCAGGCGGAGTCCCCTCAGCGAGATAGGAGTTGGTCAGAACAGCCTCCCGGAAGGTTCCTTCAAATATCTTTTCCCCGCCGTAATCCCGTTCATATACCGTATAATCCGTGTCAAACATCGGCGTGATCAGCGTAAAGTCGTCAATTCCTCCGTAGGACTCACCCACCCTTCTGCCCATGGAACCGATGTAGTAATCCTTAAACACTTCCCGATTGAAGTTATTTATATCGGTATATTTTTCATCGATATGAAAACCATAGTCACTGTTCAGGAGCTCCGCAATTTCGGTATAGCTGCGGAAGGCGGCATCGATGGTCCAGTGATGGTCCGTGTTAAAGAACAATTCATTCTGGTTCATTCCCTTGGACCAGTAATTTTTTCTGAGATCAAAATAATCAAACCCTGCGGCATCCAGGCCTTTCAGAAATCGGTCCGCATTCTCGTTGGAATAGTCTTTTACATTGTCCGGCAGCTGCTGCTCATCCGCCGGCAGCTTAAAGGGAGCCTGAATATAAAGCAGCGGAATGTCTTGTCTGTCAAGCTCCTTTTTCAGCCGGTATACACTTTCCAGTTCCTCGGAAACATCCTGCTTCGGAATGGCGTAGGTAATCTGGTCGTATTTTGTCTTGTACAGCTCCCCGTATCCGATATCTACGATAATTCGTTTTCCCATAAACTCTTGAACCCGGCCGTAGAAATCGATATAGTTTTCCCTTTTGTATGTATCTGCGTCGATGGTCTTCTCCAGACTGTCTATGGCACCGGTGACCCGCTCTATGATCGGCGCTCCGGGAAGGATCGTCGTCCTGTAATCCTTGAGGAAATCATCCTTCACATTATGTTCCGTAAAGAAAAGACCGGCCAGCATACCGAAAATGATGACAAGAAATGCAATGGCGGTGATCTTTTCCGCTTTATGAGTTTTAAATAGATTTCTGAATTTCATTTTTCTTCCTTATTATCTCAAAGTTATCTTCTTAAAAGTTAAAATAAATAAACGGATTATAGGAGCCCTTCACAATATAGGACATGGCGATAAAGAACAAGAACAGCAAGGTGGAAGGATAAACAACCATCTTTGCGGCCGTCAGAATTGGACTTCCGCTGCTTCTTTTTTCTTCATACCATCGTGCAAATGCTTTGGAAACCGGCATGGAAAACAGAATCCCCAGAAGCAAAAATACTTTGTTTTCTGCAAGATATGTAAGCGTATTCGCGTCAAGAAGTTGGGCCCCGTTCAGGAATAGCATCGTCTTCAAGTAGGTGACCGCACCGCCAATGGTTGAAGCGCGGAATAAAACCCATCCGAAAATCACTAAAAGCATGGTGTACACATGCTTTGTTATGGCTGCTCCCGTCTTCCCTTTTCCTAATTCCTCAAAGTTCATGACCTTTTCCAGGGAAATGGATACAAAGTAGAGCAAGCCCCAGCAGATAAAGGTCCAGCTTGCACCGTGCCAAAGCCCTGTCAGCGACCAGACCACGAACAAGTTGAAAATCAAACGTCCGTTGGATTCCACCCTGCTTCCTCCCAGCGGAAAATAGACATAATCCCGAAACCAGGATCCCAATGAAATATGCCACCTTCTCCAGAATTCGGAGGTGGATTTTGCGATATACGGATAGTTGAAGTTTTCCGGAAAATGAAAGCCGAACATCTTTCCCAGACCGATGGCCATATCGGAATAACCGGAAAAATCAAAATAGATCTGGAGCGTATAAGCGATGGCGCCAAGCCACGCAAAGGATACCGAAAGCTCCCCGCTATTTGCTGAAAATGCCGCATCGGCAATGAGGGCAAAGTTGTTGGCAAGAAGGATTTTCTTGCCGAAACCCATAAGGAATCTACAAACCCCCTGAGAAAAGTCCTCAAAGGTTTCTTTTCTGCCCATGATCTGATCGGCAATCACCGAGTATCTCAGAATCGGTCCTGCAACCAGCTGCGGAAAGAAGACGATATAGAGCCCCACGTGGAACAGATTTTTCTGTACCTCGGCTTTTCCTCTATAGATATCGATCACATAGGAAATTGCATGGAAGGTGAAAAAAGAAATCCCAATGGGAAGCAGGATCTTGGATACCGTAAAATCCGTGCCCAAAAACCGATTGAGATTGGCAATACTAAACATCAGATATTTAAATACATAGAGGATGCTTAGGTTAAATGCAACCATGAAAAAAAGAATCAGTTTGGATCGTGCCTGATTTTCTCTGTGATGGGCGACAGCGAGACCAAAAATCCAATTGACCACAATTGATACCATCAACAGGAATACGAATTTCGGTTCTCCCCATGCATAGAAGCCAAGGCTTGCGAGCAGCAGAAAAAAGTTCTGCAGCTTGCGGTGTTTTTTTAACACGGTATAATATAAAATCAAAACTGCCGGTAAAAAGCAGACAATAAAAATTAAAGATGTAAAAAGCATTCAAATTCTCCTCAGTTAATATCATAATCCGTCGATTATTGTATCATATCAGATACAATTTTGGAACCTCAAATCTTATAATAAATGTTGTGGTGTTTGAAAAATCAAATGCTTCTACATTTTAAGTTTATGACATAGAAAAAGAGCATAATTTGAAGATCTCATGTAAAATGAAGTTGCAACACAAACATTTCAAGAGGTTTTCTTATGCTTTACACAAATTATACAGAAGGACTGCTAGGATTAAAAGATGTAATTGTAAATAGCATTTATGACGAACGGCAACGAAGAAAAAGAAATATGTAAAACTATTTTATTTTTCAAATATCAGTTTTTTTATGCCTTCTAAATCGCGAACAACAATGCCTCCATATGCAGTTTCAATCAGCTCATTTCGCTTTAACTCTCCTAAAGCCTTTGTAACTGTCACTCTGGTGGTTCTTGTTATCCTGGCCAAATCCTCCTGTGTCAGTGCAATAAATAATTCTTTACACTGGCCTCTTTTGTCTTTTTTATATTCTGTCAGTAAACAGATAACCTCTTCTACTCTATGTTCAGCATTATACAATTGACTAAAACGCTGCCGAATCAATCCTCCGGCAGCGTTAGCTAACTCAATCAAGAGTTCTTTAGACAAGTTATTATCACGATTCATGTAATAATCCACTTCTCTACCACTTATAGCAGATATCACCGAATCTTCTAGCGCAACAAATGAGCCAACGGCAGGATTTGGTGCAAAAAACGGCTGCATGCAAAACAAGTTACCATCTCCCAATAATTCCAGTAATTCCTGTGTCCCGTCATCGGTGGTATAAGTATATTCAACTAAACCGCTTACGATATAGTATAGACTATCTACTTCTTCCCCTTGTCGAACTATAACACTTTTCTTGGAATATTTTTTTTGCTCTCGATTTTTAAAAACTTCCTGCCAACCTGGCAAAGCCGGTTTATAGGAACTAAATCTAAAAGCAGGAAAATTGAAACCGTCTTTTTGCATTGTTCCTTCTCCTGTTTTCTTTTTGGGGAACAAAATATAACGATCTAGCTAAAATATATTAGTTGGTTTTCAGCAATATAGGAATTTAACATACCTTGTAATCCAAATATAGCCATTCCTAAAGCAAAAAGCAAGGCGAAATGATTACCATGCTAAACTGGATACTCAGTAATGAGATCAGAATACCTTCTATTAAGAATACTCTGTCCTTTGCCAATAAATTATACATCCTAATAATATTGGATTTACTATTCAATATTAGATGCAGTTTCTTCATTTTTGATTGCTCTTGTAAAGCCAAGTGCAACCAACCCAATTACAGCTGGGATTGAAAAAGCAAAGAAGTTAACATACATTGGAACCTCCATTGCCAGCAGGATACCGCCAACCATCGGTGCTACAACTGCTCCACATCGACCAACTCCAAATGCGAAACCAACTGCTGTTGTACGAACATTCATCGGATAGTTTACAGCAATGTAATTATTAAGCATTCCCTGTGCTCCAAAGATTGCCATACCAGAAACAAACAGTAATATTGAAAGCACAACCATTCCAGGGTTAAGACTTAAAAGACTTATGAGAATTGCCTCTGCAAGGAAGAACATCATCAGGGTTTTCTTATAGCCAATCTTGCTTGCAATAATTCCGCCGAGAATTACACCGAATATAGATCCAATGTTAAAAGTCAGCAGAAGCTGTAAGCTTGATCCCAATTGATATCCTTGCATAGTCATTAATTTAGGAAGCCATGTCTGCATGCCGAAGTTATTGAAGAAATTCACAAACATAGCGATCCAGAACAGAATTGTATTAGATGAGTTTCCGTTTGCGAACAGACTTGCTATAGGCATCTTCTCAGATTTTGGGATACTGCTGAAGAACATATCCTGATCAGAATACGCATATTGGGGATCAACTTTTTTCAATATCTTAGCAATTTTGCTGTTTTCCGATTTTTTCAGCATATTATCAATTGCATCAGGTAAAAACATAACAACTAAAATGACCAGTATGATTTCGAAAAATGCTACCTGGAACATCATCCTCCAGCCGAATTTTCCCAGGAATAGAATTCCCATCAGAGCAGCAAGCACGGTACCAACAGGGAATCCAACGGTAGACATACTGCACAATTTGATTCTATGTGACAAAGGGGTATATTCAGTTATTTCAGAAACAACATTAGGCACAACTCCAGCAAGGCCCAAGCCTGCTACAAAACGCAGTGCAGCGAATTGTGTAAACCCGTCTGAAAAACCGATGCAACCTGTAACGATAGAGTATACCAGCATAGATATCACAATTGTTTTTTTGCGTCCGATCACATCCGCCAATGTTCCGAATACAAACGATCCAATTACAAGACCAAACAAACCCCAGCTTGCTAAGGAACCAATTTGCATAGGAGTATATCCTTCAGTCTGCATCAGAACCGGAACGATTACGCCGAATACGTTCAAGTCATATCCGTCAAAAATGATAGCTAAAGAGCATATAACGAAAATACCTACGAAAAATTTATTGAATTTACTGTTGTCAATTTTTTCATGGACATTAATTTTAGACATAATAA
>CAZTEH010000102.1:0-12048 GCA_964612345.1 uncultured Oscillospiraceae bacterium
CTTAAATTTTGATTTTGACTTATTCAAGTTGTAAAGAATTTATATTATGTTTATAATCAGTTTATAAATTATGCCTTACTGAATAAAGAAAAAATGCTACAATTAATGAAACGGCCCGAATCAAATCATGCCGGATATAGGAGCAAGTCAGATGAAGATAAAAAAAAGGCTGGCAATTTCAAATACCATTATGTTTATAGTCCCGATTGTTTTAATTGTTCTTATCACCAGTGTGGTTCTTGAGACATTTACAGAGGTATATCGGGAACAGCTTTTGAGTTATCAGAAAGAGCTTTTTACCGGCGGCACGGAAGGATTCGAGGTTGTCATTGAAGCGATGCTCTCAGACATGAAAACTCTCGTTATAAACTATCTGGGCATTATTGTCCTTTCAGCAATATTGATCATTGTTTTGATCAATAGTTTCCTTGCGGCCCGTGTTACAAAGAGTATTCTTGTGCCATTAGATTTGCTTCGATATGGTTCGAAACAAATTAAGGAAGGGAACCTCGATTTTGAGATAAAGTATAATGGCAGGGATGAATTTGTACAGGTTTTTTCTGATTTTGATGAGATGCGGCAAAGGCTGAAAGATTCTGTTGAAATGCAGCTCAAGTTTGAAATGGACAAACAGGAGCTGGTTGCCGGCATTTCCCATGATCTGCGCACACCGCTTACCGTGATAAAAGGCTATGTGGAAGGCTTAAGAGATGGAGTTGCAAACACTCCTTTAAAGCAGCAGAATTATCTGGATATGATTTATAAAAAATCCTGTGATATGGATTCTCTTGTTGACAACTTGTTTCTGTTTTCAAAAATGGATACCGATCATTATCCTTTCCATTTTCAAAACACTAAAATCGGCACTTATCTAAACGAATACATTAACCAGGCAAAAGAGGAGTTCCGCCAAAAGGGACTGGACATTTCCTTTGAGAACAATTGCATTCAAGATATTTATGTTAAGCTTGACCGTGAGGAGATGGGAAGAGTTTTAACGAATATTCTTGAGAACAGTGTAAAATATAAGACAGAAGAATCCGGTAAGGTAAAAGTCTGGTTAGAGCAGGATGATGACGATATTATTTTGACTGTAGCAGACGACGGGCCCGGGGTCGAAATGGACAATGTTTCGAAATTGTTTACAAGATTTTACCGGGGTGATCCATCTCGCACGAATCCTCATGAAGGGAGCGGACTGGGGCTGGCCATAGCAAAGCATGCCGTGAATGCCCATGAAGGAACGATTACTGCACGGAACAATCATGGCCTGGAAATCATTATCACTCTGCCAATCGAAATCGAGGTAAATGAAAATGAAACGAATACTGATTATTGAAGATGATAAAAGCATAGCGGAGCTGGAAAGAGACTATCTTGAAATCAGTCATTTTGAAACAGAAATTTCTATGGATGGAAAAAATGGCCTTTCCATGGCTTTGAACGAGGACTTCGATTTGATTCTTCTGGATTTGATGCTTCCGGGAATTGACGGCTTTGAAATTTGCCGTGCGATAAGAAGTCAAAAAGACATCCCCATCTTAATGGTTACAGCAAAAAAAGAGGACATTGATAAAATCCGGGGTTTGGGAATCGGAGCGGATGATTATATTGTGAAACCGTTCAGCCCGAGTGAACTTGTTGCCCGGGTGAACGCCCATCTTTCGAGGTATGAGCGCCTGACCCAAAAGGGGTGGGAGTCGGATAACGAAGTACGTTCTACAGAGCTGATATTCGGCAATCTGAGGATTCTGCCGGGGGCTTGGAGGGTTTATATAGGGGATAAAGAAGTGAAACTGACCAATAAAGAATTTGAACTTCTGCTTTTCCTTGCAACAAATCCAAATATGGTTTTTACAAAGGACAAACTGTTTGATCGGATTTGGGGACTGGATTCCTTGGGCGATACCGCCACAGTAACGGTCCATATTAACAGGATTCGAGAGAAGATAGAAGAGGACAGCGCCAATCCGCGTTATATAGAAACAGTATGGGGAGCCGGATACCGGTTCAAAATCTAAGGCATGTTCCATATAAGATATAAGTTTTGAAATCACTGCTTTTGCAGTGATTTTTTTTAAAAATTAATAAATTGTTTATATATTCTTAAGACTGATGTTAAAACTTACCTGTATTCTATAAATAGATAAATCAATTGAATGGATAAAATAAAGACAGAATGGAGGGAATATAAATGAAAGTTTTGATTACAACAGATGCTTTTTCACCAACAATCAGCGGTGTGGTCACATCAGTATTAAATCTAAATAATGAATTAATTAAAATGGGACACGATGTCAGAATTTTGACCCTATCTCATAATAATTATTCCAGTAAAAAGGACAATGTTTACTATATAAAATCCTTTGGCATTAACGTATATCCGAATGTGAGAGCAACGGTATCCTTTAACGATAAATGTTTCAATGAAATTCTGGAATGGGCACCGGACATTGTCCATTCTCAATGTGAATTTTTTACGTTCATATATGCCAAGCGAATTTCAAAGAAATTAAATATCCCGATTGTGCATACTTATCACACGATGTATGAACATTATACGGAATATATCATTAAGAACCAGGCTGTCGGAAAAAGATTGGTGTCCGCCTTCTCCAAAGGAATAATCAAAAATGTTGAAACTGTGATCGCACCGACGGAAAAGGTCAGAGAATCATTAATGAAATACGGAATAAAAAAGGACATCGAAGTGATTCCAACAGGGATCAACCTGGATAAATTCAAGGTAAAGATGACAGATGAGGAAAAATCCCAACTGAAGAGGGCCTTGGGAATTGATGAAGAGAATCGGATCATACTTTCCGTAGGAAGACTGGGAGTGGAAAAAAATATCGATGAAATTCTCCTGAATCTTCCAAGGCTCATTGAAAAGCATAAAAACCTGACAATGCTTATCGTTGGAGACGGGCCGCATCGAAGCAACCTGGAGAAAAAGACGAAAGAGCTGAATATAAGCGATCATGTAATATTTACCGGGATGATATCGCCGGAGCTCATATCAAAGTATTATCAAATTGCCGATATTTTTGTAAGCGCATCCGAAAGCGAAACCCAGGGGCTGACTTATATAGAAGCTTTGGCAAACGGGATTCCCGAGATATGCAAGTATGACAAATGTTTAGAGGGCGTTTTGATAAGCGGCTACAATGGTTATGCTTATGAGAAATCCCAGGATTTCATAGAAGATATGAATACTCTGCTGGAGGATTACGGCCTACGGTCCCAGATGTCTGCAAACGCAGAAATATCCGCAGAGAAATACGGATCCTACGCTTTCGTAAGATCAGTAGAAAGCCTGTACCAGAATGCGATTATGAAAAACAGTTATGCAGATTTGAAAGTAGCTTACAGCTACGCATAAAGGGGAGATTATGATGGATACACTCGTGATGAAGACGGATAAAGCCACACTTGCAATCCGTTTCTCTACCATATTGGGATTTTTGATGATTGGTGCGTTTGCTGCGTACGGTTTTCATCTTGGTATTTTTGCATCAAGTGGCACTTTCAGCACTTATATCCTCTCCCTGGGTATTGCTGCACCCATTGTTTTCATTCTTATTCAGGCAATCCAAGTGATTGTTCCGATCCTTCCGGGAGCGATTGGCTGCGTTGCCGGCGTGATTGCGTTTGGACCTGTTCTGGGCCTTCTTTACAGCTATATAGGAATTTCAATTGGCTCGATCGGTGCTTTCTTAATATCGAAAAGATATGGACTGCCCGTTGTCAGAAAGTTTGTAAACCGCAAGAAGCTGGATAAATATATGGATTGGCTGGATAAAGGAAATAAATTCGAGAGACTATTTGCGATAGCAATTCTTTTCCCTCTGGCACCGGACGATATGCTATGCTTTCTTGCGGGTCTGACAAAAATGAAACTCAAAAAGTTCTCGGCAATTATTTTACTGTGTAAACCTCCGTCGATTGCCCTGTATAGTCTTGCATTGGCAGGAATAATCTCTTTCACAGGTTTTTAGAAAGGCAGGTGTCAAAATGAAAATTTTATTGCATTCCGGACATTATAAATTAATAGAAAGAAGTGGTGTCGGCCGGGCGATCAAGCACCAGATGAAAGCATTGGAATTAAACAACATACCATACACAACAAATCCGAAGGAGAACTTTGACATCGTACACATCAATACCATTTTCCCTGAATCCTACTTATTGAGCAGAAAAGCAAAACGGCAGGGTAAGAAGGTTGTCTATCACGCCCATTCCACTGAGGAGGATTTTAAAAACTCCTTTTTATTTTCAAATCAGCTTGCTCCGATTTTTAAAAAATGGATATCAAAGTGCTACTCTTCTGCGGATTTGATCGTAACGCCGACTCCATATGCTAAGCAGCTTTTGGACGGCTATGGTTTGGGCAAGCCTGTTGTTGCCATATCAAACGGCATCGATCTGGATTTTTTCAAAAGAAATGAAGAAGATGCTGTCCATTTTCGCGAAAGATTCCATCTTTCCAAGGATGACAAGGTGATCATAGCAGTTGGACTTTATATAGAACGAAAGGGAATCATAGATTTCGTGGAGCTTGCCAAGAAGCTGCCACAGTACAAATTTATCTGGTTTGGTTATACAAATTTAAATACGGTACCGGGTAAAGTCAGAACGGCAGTGGAAACGAAATTGGACAATTTGATCTTTGCCGGTTATGTTGCATCGGATGTTTTAAAGCAGGCATACAGCGGCAGCGATCTGTTCCTGTTTCCGACCTATGAGGAAACAGAAGGAATTGTTCTTCTGGAGGCGCTGGCAATGAAGCTCCCGGTTCTGATTCGAGACATTCCCATCTATCACGAATGGCTTGTTGATGGAGTCAATCTATATAAAGCAAAAGATTTAGACCAATTTCAGAGCAGGATTACTGCGATTCTGGAAAAAGAGGTCCCTTCTTTAGTGGACATGGGCTACAAAGTGGCACAGGAACGGGATTTAAAAACCATCGGAAAACAGCTTGCAGAATGCGGAATGTTTGTTTGTAAGCCCTATAAATTATAGCTGTCCTTTATATGATAAATCGGTTTTTTCTTACATTCTTTCTGAATATCTCCCAGATAAATACCCAGTATGCCCAAGAAGAAGAACATTAGAGTAAAGAGAAACAGGAAAATCAATGTCACAAGATCAAACGCCACAATCCCTGTACCTGACACTAAGTGCTTCAGCAGTATTATGCCATCAGCCCCTGTCAGAAGAAGACAGAAAACGGACAGATAAAAACCTAAATGAAGCGGTTTGTCCGAGAAATTCGTGACAGCTACAACCGCAAGATGGAACAAAGATTTGAAGTTATACTTGCTGGTTCCGGCATATCGTTTGCTTGGCACGTATTGAAGCGAAATCGACTGAAATCCCATGCTTTGAATAAATCCTCTGATATACCGTTTTCTCTCCCTGTAATCATCCCTTAAAATATCCGCAACCATGCGTGAAATGCCGAAAAAGTCGGAAGCGTTTTCAACAAACTGGATCCGTGATATTTTATTCAGAAACTTATAATACAGTTTTGCCATGTATTGTCTGCCGATTTCCCGGTGCTTATCTTCACAGTAAACCATATTGACTACATCATAGCCGTCCTGAAACGCTTGGTACATTCGGACTACCTCTACGGGTGGCTTTTCGAGATCAGCATCAATACAGACGATAAAATCTCCTGTTGCATGATCAATCCCGGCGATCATAGCTGCTTCATGACCGAAATTTCTTGAAAAACTGATCACCTTAACCATGGGTTGATCCTTTGAAATGTCTGCCAAGATCCTTTGACTGTAATCGCTGCTTCCGTCATTTACATAAATCAATTCATACACAGTGCCCATCATGTCCAGTACCTTCTTCATTTCGCTGTGAAAGTACGGCAAGACTTCCTGCTCGTTATAAACAGATACAATAATTGATATTTTTTTATTCCCCACAATAATCGCCTCGATTCTTTCGGTCTGCAAAAATAAGAAATCCCAAAATTAAAAACCCTATGATGCTGCTTGCCGCTCCGGGAAGGAAACCGGGCGATGCGTAATGAAAAATGATATGGTGGGCCCCCTTTGATATCGGGAATCCGATAAAGGCCGTATTCACTTCCTCGCAGGAAATGCTTTTTCCGTCCATCGTGATCTTAAAGTTTTCATCATATGGTATTGACGTAATGAGGTAACCGTCTTCCTGCGCATTGACAGATCCGGCAATCACATCACCTATTGTATCCTTTGCCGAGACTTCAAACGAGCTGTCCATAAAATTTTTATTGATCATGTCAGCGGAATTTAGGGTATAGCTTTGCAAGGACGAAAGCGCATACTCCCCTTTACTGAACTTAACCAATAAAGATTCAGAACCCTTTTTTACAGAAACAGCATAATGAAAAACAATATTGTTATTATAGTAAACATGATCATTTGCACTCAGTTTATTCTGTTCATTCTGGATTTTAATGCTGATATCCTGCAATGGAGAGAGATTCTTGACTTTCATTTCCAGGAATACTATCTGGTCTTCTCCGGCAGACTTCGGCAGACTGATATAACGATAAGTATCAGCTTGGGCTTTTACCCGGTAAACGCCGTTCTCCGATGCGAGTGTGAAACCATTTTCTCCTGATTCAGGCAAACTGAGATTGACCGGGCTTATTTTGCTTTGGAAATCTTCCTCTTGTTTATAATATTTGTGATATCCTTCTTTCTGTTTCGATTTGACAACAGCGTGGTTCAGAAGCAGCTCCTGACGATAAGGGAATTCTGACTTGGCGAATTCTTTTTCGGAAATCAGTTTATTTGTTACATAACCCAGCGGAAATACATTCTGATTCCGATAGATTTTCACGTTTCCTTTTTTCATAAACAATTCATAACCGACAGGAGCATAATCCGCACGGACATATTTCACACCCATGAAGCTCAAAAATAAAGGGTTCTGTGAAGCCGGCTGCATCAAATAATTTCGGTAAGGCTGCTCCAACTGGAAAACCTCGTTTCGGAAATCCAAGTAATCCTTTTGAAAGGAGGAGGAATAAAAGGAGGTAAGATATTGATCGCCTGTATAGATTCGATTTAAATTGTTATCTTTATTCAACAGAGAATCCATACGATAAAAAGATGTATCCGCATCACTTAATTCCTGAGTCATCTTACTGATATCCGGATTAAATATTTCCCGATATGTATCTTCAGCAACCAATTTGTCAGGATTCTGGATTGCAATATCGGTGATCAATAAAATGATAATTACCGGAATGACTAAAAATATGATTTTATTCCTTTTTTGATAAATCAAATAGCAGAGGAACATGAGCAAAGCGTCTGCAAAGGCGGCAATCCAATAAATGGTTTGACCCATACTGATTAAAGATAAAACGATGGTGCTGAGAAATAAAATCAAGTGTTTTTTTCGAAGCGGATCATCCTTTGCTTCAAGCTTATGGAAAAACAGTGCAATCAAGTAGCAAATAACCGGCAGGAAAGGAATCAGCGCTTTATCTCCAATATAGAGACTGCCATTTAAAACATACAGGAAAATCGGAAATACCGTAATCAATACCATTCCAAATGCCAGAACTCGTTCACTCTGATTCTTATAAAGTAAGCCTGCCAATAAAACTGTGATTACGATAGAGGGCAGTCCGATTCCATAAGGGGAGTACAAATATCTCAACAGGTTAAACTCCGGAATCAGCAGGGTATACAGTGCAGCGGCTGCTTGTCCTTCTCTGTGGCTTTCAAGGAGCGAAGTGAATGTAGGGATCAATAATATCCCGCTCATAAGGATTGCTGTAAAAACAGGCAAAAGAAATTGCGCTCCGCTCCTGAAAAAGTCTCTGGCTTTGAGTTTTTCGGTTCTTGCCAGATGGACCGAAAGCCAATATAAAATGATTGCAAACAACCCGCTGACGCTGAAATAAAAGCTGCTCATGATCATCAAAAATATGCTGATGACCAACAAACCTTTTTTCGCAGTAGTAAAATATCGGTCAACACCTATGAGCGCCAGACATAAAAAGGGCATATAGTTTACAAACATGATCTGTTTATAAGTATGGTAAAGCATCGGCGATGCCAGTAAAAAAATGAAGCTTACCGAAACACAGATAAAATCTGAGAATCCTTTGGTTTCCAACCATTTGTAAAACAGAAGACAACCCGCAGCAAGACTAATCAAGTTGGTGATCATAATATATACCGGCATTTGAACTTGCGGCAGAAGGTAGGATAATAATATAACCGGATTGAGATATCCATAGTAGGAAAAATTATATATATTCTGACCTGCGCCTATATTTGCAGCAAAATTAGGAAATAAATCTCCCGTTTCATAAAACAGTTTTCGGAAATAATCCGGGAAAACCGTATGCTGGCTCATCCAATCGATATCGAATCCGAGAAATCCGTTCCTTAATACATAGATCCCAAGCGTAAACAGTATCAAGCCGGCTAGTATGATCTGTTCTTTATTCTTGAACCGGTTTATTTGGAACACTCCCTTTCTTAAACACAATATATTTACTGAAAAAGAAATTGAATGTGATGACAACAGCCTGCATCATTATTTTACTGGAGATATCAGAAACCAGAAGTATGTCAACTGCAAACCATATACCGACAATTTCAATTGCCATTGAAACCAAGCGCATGCTTAGAAAAAGCATAAGCTCTTTCGTTGTATTATTCTTGTTTCTGTTTTGGGAATCAAAGACGATCACTTTGTTTACGATGAAAGCAAATAGTATCGCCATGCTGATCGATATAAAATTGGATAAAAATAACGGAAGCTCTAAAATTACTCTTAACAGGTAAAACAAAACCACATTCACCGCGGTGGTGCAGCCTCCGCAAAAGATATATCGTATCATTTGGTTGTCTTTTACTTTATTTAATTTGCTGATTAAATTATTAGATTCCATTCAATGGCCTCACTGTCTTATTTTCGTTCGTTCCGCCGCCCCTATTTATAATACAAGTATGTTTCCCCAAAAGTATTATTGATGTGCTAATTATATCCATATCCCCTTTCTTTTCCTTAAACAAAGAATAAATTTTCTATAAACTATCATATTTATTGTCTCCACTTTGCATGAAAACGCCTAGGTGTAAGACGTTTTTTTTAAAATAAATAAAAACAAAAAAATTTTCATTAAATATTTTTAATCATAATTGTGCCACAATTCGTTTGTATAGTAAGGATATAAACAAGAAAGAAATCTTAAAAAATAACAAAAGAAACAACAAAGGAGAAAAAATATATGAAAAAGATGATTTTAGTTTTAGCGGTCACTGTTTTGATGTCAATTCCTGCTGCTGCATATGCATCACAGTCCATATCAGAGAAAGAAAATCTGGTACAGAAGGAACAGGTTAGTCAGGAATATAAGGTCAACAACCATGAATACAAACAGCAGTTATGGCTGGATTCATCAGAAGAGAATCATAGCAACGAACCGCAGCTGTGGCTGTAAGATGATTGTTAAGGTATGTAAAGAAATGCCGGGATCGGCAGGAAATGAAAGGTGGTAATATACATGATGATTTTAATTTTGGTACTCGTAGGCTTTGCTGTTTACTATTTAACTAAAAATGGCGGGCAAGCAGAAAGTAAGCAAAAAAACAAAAAGGATGCTGTAGAAATTCTGAAACTGAGATATGTTAACGGTGAGATCGATCAGGAAACATATCAAAAAACATTAGAAGTTATTGAAGATTAAAGGAGGTGTTTGAAATGATGTTTGGAAATGGATACAATGGAATCGGAAATTGTTTTGGATTAGGAAACGGATTAATGAACGGCGGATGGGGTATGATTATAATGCTGGGAATTTCTGCATTGATCGTTGTTGGTGTAATCCTGCTGGTAAAAAAGACGGGCCGCCACCAGACTGAGAATGCAGTGCTGGAAGCCCTGAAAATGAAATTAGCCAAAGGCGAAATTACAGAAGAAGAATACTTGAAAAGAAAAATTGTTTTAGAATAATGAAAAATTAATTGAAAGAAATTTAGAAAACATTGCTCGGTAAATGAGGTGGAATCGTGAAATATCAGATTTTGGTGGTTGAAGATCAGCCGGAAATAAGTGACATCGTTTCAAAATATCTTGAAAAAGAAGGATATGGATATTATCTTGCTAAAGATGGATTTGAGGCTTTGAATATCTTCAACAGTAACACGGTCCACCTCGTTCTGCTGGATATCATGATGCCGGGCATCGATGGGTTTGAAGTGCTGAAAGAGATACGTAAAGTATCAGAAGTGCCGGTTATCATGATAACCGCCAAACAGGAAGAGGTTGACCGTTTAAAAGGTTTTGATACCGGTGCGGATGATTATGTAGTAAAACCGTTCAGTGTGAAAGAGCTCATGCTGAGGATCAAAAGGTTTCTCAAAAGAATTTATCACGAATCGGACGAGATAATATATCAATGCAAAGACCTGAGTCTCCATACGAAAAGCATGAAACTATACAAAAAGAATGAAGAAATCCAAATCACTTCAGCAGAGTATAATCTGCTGCTTGTCATGTTTAAAAACCAGGGACAGGTCCTGACCAGAGAGCAGTTGATTGAGCTTGCTTATGGAAATGAATATGAGGGATATGACCGGAATATTGACAGCTACATAAAAAGATTAAGACAGAAAATTGAGGATGACCCCGGAAATCCACAGATTCTGATCACAAAATATGGTGCCGGATATACTTTTGGAGGTGTTTCATCATGACGATCAAGCGGCAATGGATGCTGGTTTTGATTTTATCGGCGATCCTTTCAGTAATAATAAATTCTCTCGTTCTTAGCTCGCTGATCAACAATTACTTTATCGGTTATTCAAAAAGTAATTATGAACATCATTATGAGCAGATCGTTGAATTTACGAAAAGGGCCCTTTTGGAGAACTATTCGAATCAGCAGTTAACGGTACAGCTGGAGACGCACCTCAGTGACCCGGTTATCGGGATAAAGCTTTATGGCGCGGACGGAAAGCTGTTAGCCGACGTCGGAAATGAAACCGTTATGATGAGCGGCATGATGAATAACAATATGATGAGCGGCATGATGAATAACAATATGATGAACAGAATGATGGGAACTCCGGTAGAAGAAGTCGACTCTGCTGAAATTTCAGATGCCGGAATTTTATTGGGTAAGTTGGATGTGATCCGATACAGCGCCATAGGGAATTCCATGCAGACCAGAATGTTTACCGTCGCTTTGATTGGAAACAGCTTCCTTTCCTTTGGCATCGTTGTAATTATTATGCTCATTATCGGCTCTGTCATAAGCAGAAAGATGAGCAGGGATCTTAGAAATACAGCCGCTCTAGCAACCAATATAGATCTGGGAAATGAAACGAATATTGAACAGTCAAAGGTCCGGGAAATCCGGATCATACAGCAGAGCCTTGATACGCTTCAGTCAAAATTGAAATTGAAACAGATCAGCAGAAAACGGCTGCTGGATGAACTGGTTCATCAGACGAGAACTCCTCTGACCATCTTAAAAATCCATCTGGAAGGGTTTGAGGACGGTATACTCAGCATGACGCAAGAAGAAATAAAAACCTGTGAAGCTCAGATTGACAATATCACTACGATTATCGCCAATATGAGCGCCATGATCGACGCGGAAAAGAACCTCGATGAAGTTCAGACGGAGGATATTGAAATCAATCAGCTTTTGAGACAAATCATGGGTGCTTTGAAGGTACAATTCACTAAAAAACAGATAGACTTAGCCCTTATAAGTCATAAGAAGATTAACATTAAAACCGATAAGTATAAGTTAAGCCAATGCATTTATAATATATTGACCAACGCATATAAGTTTACAGAGCCGCACGGAAAGGTAACTGCTTCCTATGAGTTAACAGGGTCGGAGCTTGCGATAACCATTGAAGACACAGGTTTGGGTATCAGTTCCGAGGACAAAGTGCACCTGTTTGACGCATACTTCAGAGGATATAATACGTCAAATATGGCAGGTGAAGGAATCGGCTTATACATCGTGAAGGAGAACCTGGACAGTATCAACGGAAGGAT
>CAZTEH010000102.1:12148-13935 GCA_964612345.1 uncultured Oscillospiraceae bacterium
TATTGTTGTTTTTCTTCAATAGATTTTGTTTCTACATGTCCGGTATTATCATGGCAGCTGCCTTTCTGACCTCTCATCATCATCGGTATCATGACCAACATCATGATTGGGCAGATGAACGGGACTATATTCAGAAGTACCCCTTTATAGCCGATCAGCGGTAGTGCGAGTAAAATCAGGAGCGGTAGTCCGCAGCACAATACCATATGCATCATGTGTCTTATGTGATTATGAGATGGGGTCTTGCTTTTTTCTTCTTTTTCGTTATCATTCTTGCAGCAATTCATATCATTCATCTCCTTACTTATCTTGCTTAATTCATTTATACTACTTATTTATGTAGAAGTTATGGAGAATGAGGTAATATTTAAGAAAATTTATAAAAGCTGCTAGGATAATGCTATGTTATGAAAAAGAAACAGATGAAATTTGCTGTTTCTTTTTTGTATAATGCCATTAATTTGATTTAATACTATAATTTCCATTGATTATAAAAAAAATAACGTAAGATACTAAAATATATATTGGAAGCATTTTGCTTACGTATAACCGACTTAAAAACACTATAGGAGGTGGATGTATGGAACATTATGGATATGGCAATATGGGAGCAATGAATGGTTACGGTTATTCCGGCTATTCATTGAATAGCTTTATAATAGGTTTTCTTGTATTGCTTGTTAAATTGTTAATAGTAATATTGGTAATCGCAGTAATTGTCGGGATATTCATGTGGGTAAAAAATAATTTTTTTAATAAAAATGATTCACAGATACTTGCGGCAATTAAAAATGATCCAATTATAAAAACTGTTACAGTCATAACGCTAGCTGTTCTTGGTATAATCTTAATAATTTGCCTGCTTTCTAACTTTTCAAACTCAGGTATGGTATTTCGGAGTTACGGTGGACAAATGGGAGGATACGAATCAGCATTCAGCGTTTACGGGATTTTGTTTTTGTTAATTAAAGTACTTTCCTTTGTGCTAGTTATCTCATTAATTTGTGCGCTGATTGCATATGTGAGAAGACAATACGATGCGGGATACTTTAAAAACTGGAGACCAAGTGATTCATCAAGTAATACTTAAATGGGAGAATAGTGTAGTAGATTAATTAAATGAGTTATTAAATTTTATGGAGGTGTTTTTATGCAAAATCAAAATACAGGCTGGTTAAAGCTTTCTGCGTTCTCGTTTATGGGTATCATCATTGCAGTATTGATATTGAGCTTTACTGCTCCTAATGGTATGTATGGCAATACCATGACAGGTATGATGAATGGAAACTCAATGAATGGCAACGCGATGTATGGCATGAATATGAATGGAAATGCTGGTACAATGATGTCAACACCAATGGGTAATATGCAAACTCAAATGGGGATGAACGGTATGGGCAGCATGATGAGCAATCCAATGACGATGCAAACCGGTACGAGTAGCTCAGAATTATATAATATTAAGCAGACACTTATCCAGATGCAGTATCAGATAAATCAGATTCAGCAGAATCAAATGATGATGATGAATTCTGGAGGAATGCAGACGCAAAGTGCTATGCCGCAGAGCGGAATGAGTGGAATGAGTGGTATGAGCAACATGAATGGTATGGGTATGATGGGTATGATGCCAATGGACAGCATGAGTAGCATGGGAATGATGCCAATGAGTAGTATGAACAATATGTCCTCTGGCGGATCCACGTCTGGCGGTTCTTCAGGTGGATCCATGTCTGGCGGTTCTTCCGGTGGAATGAGCATGATGTAGCTTAATATTGTGATTCGAA
>CAZTEH010000103.1:0-13881 GCA_964612345.1 uncultured Oscillospiraceae bacterium
CGTTCCGTTCCGGAACTCCAACGCAAGCTTTGCTTGCGCTGCTGTCCGTTTTGCCGTTACAGCTAAAGCTGTGGCAAAAAGGCAAATCTTAACGTTGTAGATTTTCATCGTCCTTTCTTATATAGTCACCGGATTTTCCTCCGGATTTTCTCACCAGCCTGATATCGGTGATGCGCATCCCTCTGTCGATTGCCTTACACATATCATAAATCGTAAGGGCTGCAACGGAAACCGCATGGAGAGATTCCATTTCAATTCCCGTTTTTCCCACGGTGCTGGCGCAGGCCTCGATATGAATTGCTGATTTCGCCTCATCCAGGATAAAGTCCATTTCAACACCCGTTATCATTATGGTATGACACATCGGTATGGATGATGCGGTATTCTTCGCCGCCATGATTCCGGCAGTCTGTGCTACGGTGAGAACATCTCCCTTTTCCATACTGCCGGCCTTGATCCGTTGGAACGTTTCAGGCTTCATATAGATGCTTCCCTTGGCAACGGCAATTCTTTTCGTATCTGCCTTCTCTCTCACATCCACCATCCTGGGACGTCCGTTCTTGTCTATATGAGTTAACTCACCCATTTCAGCCTCCGATCTGGCTCATGCCACGATCCACAGGTTTTGCACCATCGTTGAGATGGTGTTTTTCCCCTTTATGAAGAATGGCATTGCGTATTGTTTTCTTTAGCAGCTCATCGTCGTTGGTTTTCAAGACGTCGTTTAAATCGATTTCCTCGTCCGTATGAAGGCATGGTTTTAACTTCCCGTCTGCAGTGAGCCGGATTTTGTCGCAGCTGCTGCAGAACATATTGCTCATCGGACTGATAAATCCAATATTGCCCAATGCCTCAGGGTATTTATAAATGTCTGCCACACCGTCCTGCTTGTCCAGCCGGATCAGGCCAGGCAGCTTCTTTTTGATCTCATCACTGGATAGATATCGATAACCGTTGTCCTTTCCGGCCTGGCCGATGGGCATCAATTCAATAAAGCGGATATCGATGGGATGATTGATGGAAAGCTGAACAAAATCAAGGATCTCATTATCGTTGACTCCCCCGATGACGACGACATTCAGCTTCAGCGGTGTCAATCCGGCTTTCAGTGCGGCATTGACGCCTTCAAATGCGGCATCCAGGTCTCCGCCACGGGTGATCTCTTCATATTTATCATATTTCAAGGAATCCACGCTGATGTTAACTCTCTGAAGTCCTGCTTCCTTCAATGCCTCCGCATGTTCGGCCAGCATGGTTCCATTTGTAGTCATAGCCAGTTCCTCAACGCCTTTTATCTTCGCTATACCTTCTACAAGGCTCACAATTCCTTTTCTGGCCAGAGGCTCTCCGCCGGTGATTCGGTATTTTGTAATTCCCAGAGCCACCGCCGCCTTCACGATTCGTTGAATGTTTTCAAAGGATAAAATCTTATCATGACCCAGATTATCGACGCCTTCCTTCGGCATGCAGTATCTGCATCGCAGATTGCATCGGTCTGTAACGGATATTCTCATATAGCTGATTTCTCTGCCAAAACTGTCCTTCATTGCTTCCCCCATAGTAGTACCTTTTTTGATTTGTCCCAACTCAGTCTTATCTCAATATTTTCCTGTATCTATTTATTTTACAATAGGAATGACCTTCCGTCAATTTTGATAACATTTTAACAATCGGTGGCAGGCTCCCATGATTTTAGGAACTGCAAATGATATTTCCTGTTTGATAAAAAAGAGAAACCAATTTTTTGGTTTCTCCTCTATTCTATACTTATTGCTTATTTCTAAACTTCCACAGATGCCAGAATGTCTTGTACATAATTCGGCAGTGCAAAGGCGCCCTTATGCAGATCTACATTGTAGTATCTTGTCTTCAAACCGAACTGATTCCAAATTTCAGGCTTCATATCGGCCACCGGATCAAAGGTCTTCGATGCAAATCCGAAATACCAGTATCCCGATGCGTAGGAAGGTGTATTAAAGCCGAACACCTTAGCGATGGGGAAGGTCTTCTTGATTTTCGCGTGGGCTTTTTTCATCTCTTCAATATCGCCTTCATAGAAAGCACCTTCATGCTGGTTGATCAGAATTCCCTTGTCGCTGAGTACTCTGTAGCAATCCTGATAGAAACCTACGGTAAACAAGCCTTCTCCGGGGCCTGCAGGATCCGTTGAATCTACGAGAATCAGATCATAAGCACCGGTCGGCGCTTCTTTCACAAATTTCAGTCCATCGTCAAACATCAGGTTCAATCTCGGTTCGCTGGTAAATACTGATGAAGTGGAAGGCATGAATTTCTGGCAGGCTCTTACTACCGCTTCATCGATTTCAACCATATCGATCTTTTCGATTGACTTATATCGTGCAACCTCTCTAGCCGTACCGCCGTCGCCTGCGCCGATGATCAGGACATTCTTGATGTCGGGGTTGACGCACATGGCAGGATGACAGATCATGTCGTGATAAACAAATTCATCCTTCTCCGTTACCTGGGTGTATCCGTCGAGAACCATGAATACGCCGAAGGTTTCATTGCGAAACATCTCCAGTTTCTGAAAAGGCGTCTGCTCCACAAGGAGCACCTCATCGATCTTGAGAGAAAGCTTCACATCATCATCCATATAATATTCTGAAAACCATAAATCATTATTTTTTAACAGCATTACTGCACCTCCTGTTTTTAAACCTTGTCCGGCATATTCTTGCCGTAAAATACTTCATCCATTTCTTTTCTTAATTTTGATGTAATCAAGTTTATCTCATCCATGGAAATATCATCCACAGAAAAGTTAAAAAAGTAGTTGTCCAGGTCGAAGCTTTTCAGTTTGCATTTCGTGTGGAAAATGTTCTCCTGGAAGACATTGACGTCTATCATAAAGTACTGGTCGATCAGATCCTGACTGATATAGTTCTGGATCGAATTGAGTTTATGATCGATAAACATCTTTTTCCCCGTGATATCCCTGGTAAAGCCTCTGACACGGTAGTCCAACGTCATCATGTCAGCGGCAAAGCTTTCGATCAGATAGTTTAATGCCATCAGAGGTGAAATTTCTCCGCAGGTAGATACGTCGATATCTGCCCGAAAAGTACAAACACCCCCATCCGGGTGATACTCTGGATAGGTGTGCACTGTGATGTGACTTTTATCTAAATGAGCAACAACAGAAGGATTATCAATATGAACCTCAGTTTCCGGAGGAGCACTTCCCTCGCAAATAAGTATGGTTACGCTTGCGCCCTGCGGATCATAATCCTGCACTGCTATATTCAAAACCTTAGCTCCGATGATTTCCACAACATTTCTTAAAATCTCAGTCAACTTCGCAGCGTTGTACTGCTCGTCGATATACTCGATATATGCTTTTCGGTCCTCAACGGTCTTTGTATAGCAAATGTCATACATGTTAAAACTCAATGTCTTTGTCAAATTATTAAAGCCATATAATTGTAATTTTTCCAATTTAAATTTCCCACAACCTTTCTATATATAAATCTCAATCATTGCAATTGAACAATTATACATTGTACCATTAGTATGCTAAAAAAGCAATGGACTTGTCCCAAGATTTTTGAAGCAATGACTGGAATTTTTCAGTTCCATCATCTCTTACGGTTAAGGATTGTAATCTGTGGTATAATAAACGCGTATGATAATAACCATTTCGAAAATTTTAAATAAGAGGTGATTTTCTATGACAGATGCAGGATTGAAGAACTTACTGGGCTTTCTGCTCAGAAATAAAGATACAGCGGTTTCCCTTCTTGAAAATTTCAAACCGGACGATATGGAGAGAGGAGTTCTGACCATACCGGAAAATATGATCAATCGGGATATCAAGATGCTGATCATGGATCAGGCCGGAGATTATTTGAATGATTATGAGATTCTGTTCCTTCAGGGCTCCATCTTTGTGGAGCTGGATGTAAACGCGAAACAGCTGGGCAGGCTGAAGGCAAAATATATGCTGACCATCACACAGTTTGATTTTCATGATAATACGCATCAAGTACGATTCTCCTATCAGGAGGATGTAAAATCGGAAGGCAATTTTGTGCAGAACATGGCACTCAAGGCTGCCGGCCTGAAAGGCAGCTACCTCCAGACCGCGGCGGAAATGATGAAGCTGAATTGGATCGAGGTCGGCAAGGACAGTGTCGCAATCAATCTTGATGCCCTTGATTTCGCGAAAAAAATCCCGGCTTCACTGAACATCAGCTATGTCAGCAGCGAAGACGGGGTCTTGAAACTCAGATTCAATATTTAAACGCCATGACGGGTGTGTTCCCAACACACCCGTCTATTTTATTTCGCGTAAATCTCTTCCTTATTGATTACATTGATGCCGTTGGCAGTCAGTTCTTCTACTGCCTTCTCCTGATTATCTACCTTTAATACGATATAGGGCATTTCCTTCTTTCTCATAATAAAGGAATAGATATATTCGATATTGATATCCGAATCTCTCAGGATAGAAAATATCTGATTCAGACTGCCCGGCTTGTCTTCCGGCTCAACGGCAATTACCTTGCTAACCTTTGCAACGACGCCTTCCTGTTTTAAAATTTCAACAGCACGATCCGGATCATCTACGACGATTCTTAGAATCCCAAACTCGGTCGTGTCGAATACGGCGATAGCCCGGATATCGATATGGTGTGCGATGAGGATATCCGTAAGCTCCGACAGGCTCCCTTTCTTATTCGGTATAAAGATTGATATCTGTTTGATCAACATCTATTTTACCTCCCTCATATCAATGACTCTTTTCGCTTTCCCTTCAAACCTGGCAAGACTTCTCGGTTCTACCAGATTGACCTTTGCTTCGATACCGAGCACGGTTCTCAGCTCATGTCTGATCTTTTGATTTAGGTTATCCAGTAGGGCAAAGGAGTCCAACAGGTTCGCATCGACAAGCTCCACGTCAACCTCGATCTTATCCAGATAACCTTTTTTGAATACTTTGATCTGATAGTGCGGCCCGATTCCATCGATCCGCAGCAGTACATCTTCGATCTGCGATGGAAATACGTTAACGCCGCCAAGAATCAGCATATCATCCGAACGCCCCTGGATTTTGGACATTCTGACCGTCGTCCTGCCGCATTCGCAGGTTTCATAATGAAGTGATGTGATGTCCTTCGTTCGGTATCTCAGGATCGGCAATGCTTCCTTTGTAATGGTGGTGATGACCAGTTCTCCCATTTCACCCTCGCCCAGCACTTTGCCGGTTTTCGGATCGATGATCTCGGGCAGGAAATGGTCCTCACTGATATGCATTCCCTTTAAAGCCAGACATTCACCGGAGACTCCCGGTCCCACCAGCTCGCTCATACCGTAGTTCTCTGTTGCAAAGAGACCCCAACACTCGTTGATTTCATTTCTCATACTCTCTGTGGAGCCTTCTCCGCCGAATAGTCCCCATTTCAGGGAAAGATCCTTTTTGGGGTCGACGCCGATTTCTTTGGCAACCTCAGCCATATGTAACGCATAGGAAGGTGTGCTGATCAATGCCGTGGTGCCAAAGTCCTTCATGATCATGATCTGCTTTTCTGTGTTTCCGCTGGACATGGGGATCACTCCCGCACCTACTCGTTCCAAACCCTGATGAAGTCCAAAAGCGCCGGTGAACAGGCCGTAGCCAAAGGAGACCTGTGCAGTATCCTCATCGGTCACCCCAGCCATCGTGACCAGACGCGCGATCAACTCACTCCAGGTATCCATATCCCTTCTTGTGTATCCGACAACCGTCGGTTTTCCCGTCGTCCCTGACGATGCATGGTACCTGACAATCTCCTTTTTGGGAGATGCAAAGAGTCCAAAGGGATAATTCTTTCTGAAGTCGTCCTTTACCGTGAATGGAATATTGGGCAAATCAGTAAGAGTTTTGATATCTCCGGGTTCGATTCCCGCCTCTGCCAGCTTCTCTCTATAGTAAGGAACATTATGATAAACCCGCTCAACGGTTTTCTTCAGCCGTTCCAATTGAATCTTTTCAAATTCTTCTCTTTCTAAGGTTTCTTCCCTGCTCCAAATTTTACAGTCAAACATTTTCCTACATACCTCCTGGAATATAATTCAAGATGATCTTTCGCATTGCATGCTGCCATACTACTTACCTACAAAATAAATCATACCACACCAGCCGTCGCCGTTCAAGGTTTCCCTGTTTTTTCTGCTGAAACCGTTCTCTGATTTGTATCTTCATTGAAATAGGAGGAGGCAGCCGTTGCTGCCAGCTTTCCCGTGCTTTTCACAAATCCCTCGCCGTATAGATGGGTCAATTTCCTTCCTGCCAGGTTGGCTTTGACATGAACCGTAAAAACTTCCCCAATGGGGATCGGCCTGAGAAAAACCGTCTCCAGTTGAATGGTCGGGGCAAAGTTCTGCCCTGCCAGAAAGCGTGCCAGCAAACCGAAAGCGATGTCAAATGCTGCAGCGATCATTCCTCCATGCATGGCTCCCACCCTGTTTTTCTCCCATTCCAGCACGGGAAAGGCGATGGTTAGTGCCTTTCCTTCAAAACTGCACTCTATAAATTCAGGCTTCATCATGGCATTTACGGAATCGCTCTGGTTGTGATACATCTTCTCAATTTCCGCTTTTATGGAAGTTTCCATTGTACGCTGATCCATTTTTCCCAAGCCCTTTCCTCTCATATATCTCATTCCTTTTTTAATTTAACGGCCATTTCAATAGGATGCTCTTTGAATTTTACTGTACTTTAATATGGTTGAGATGTCAATAACTTGATTTTATTATTCATCCCGATTGTTTGATTTCATGGGAATGTGGTATAATTCTTTTAGTTATTTAAGTTTTTGAACTATGAAAGGAGATATAAAAAAATGAGTAAGGACCCTAGATTTTTTATTTGCAAGCATTGCGGAAATATCATTACATTGTTGGAGGATGCCGGTGTTCCCGTAGTCTGCTGCGGAGAAGACATGACAGAATTGACTGCCAACACTTCAGACGGCGCTACGGAAAAACATGTACCGGTTATTGAAGCAGAAGGAAGCAAGGTTACCGTATCGGTTGGCAGTGTTGCCCATCCTATGCTGCCGGAACATCATATTGTCTGGATTTATCTGCAGACGAATTTGGGCGGACAAATCAAATATCTTGAAGTTGGCGCAGAACCAAAGGCTGCTTTCGCATTAAGTGAAGGTGAGACCTTGAAAGCTGCATTTGAATATTGCAATCTCCACGGATTATGGAAGGCTTCCGTTTAACATTCCGTCCGATTCTTTGCCTTTTTGCCGCGACTTCAGTCGCAGTGGCAAAACGGACAGCAGCGAGCGAAGCGAGTCGGAGTCCGTTTACGGACGTTAGAATCGTCGACGGAATTTAGGCTGAAAAATCGCAAATCTGTGCCTTTTTGCCGCGGCTTCAGCCGCATTGGCAAAACGGACAGCGTAGCAAGCTTTGCTTGCGGAGGAGTCCGCTTGCGGACGTTGATTTGCAGATTTTTATCGTCTTAATTTAAAAGAAGTTTTGAGACTTGTTCGATAGAACCGATACTTGAAGATAAGAAAGGATCATAAAAATGGCAATCGAATGGACACCAAATTTAACCGTCGGAGTGAACAGCATCGACGATCAGCACAAAACGCTGTTCGACAAGGCAAATCAGCTCTTTGAGGCGGGAAAAAACAACAGAACAAAAGAATTTATCTCCGAAATGCTGGATTTCCTGGATGCCTATACAAAACAGCATTTCAACAGCGAAGAAGTTTATATGCGTTCCATCAGCTATCCGGGATATGACGATCAGAAGAGGCTGCATACCGAATTCATTGCAGCCCTTGCAAAGCTCAAAAAGGATTATCAGGAATCCGGCGGAAATATCCTTGTGATCCTTAATGCAAATCAGATGGTTGTGGACTGGCTGCTGAAACATATTTCCGTGGAAGATAAAAAAATCGGAACCTACGCGAACAGTTTGAAATAATCGACCCTTTTCCTTTCAAAAAGAGCTCTATGCAATCGTTGCATAGAGCTCTTGTATTAGTTTCTATCTTTTTGATTATTCCTCAACGCTTGGTTTAATACGCATTGAGTAGAAGGAACGATATACAAATACCAGTCCGATCACGAAGAATACTCCACCTACATAAGGCGCGATATCACGGAAGGCTTCCGTAATAGCAATTTCCATTGCGAGCATTCCAAAAAGTGTCGTGAACTTGATAATTGGATTCAGTGCAACGGAAGTAGTATCCTTGAAAGGATCTCCAACGGTATCTCCTACAATCGTCGCATCATGCAATTCGGTTCCCTTCATTTTGAGATCAACCTCTACTACCTTCTTCGCATTATCCCAGCATCCGCCGGCATTCGCCATGAAGATCGCCTGGAACAAACCAAATACGGCAATTGAGATCAGGTAGGAAACAAAGAAGGCTACCGGTTTATCACTTTGTGCAGGTGCTGAGAAGAATGCAAATGCAAGAGTAAATGAGAATATTACAATAAAGATATTCAGCATACCCTTTTGAGCATACAGCGTACAAATCTTTACTACTTCCTTAGATTTTTCTGTGGAAGCCTTAAGATCTGCATCATCATCAAGCTGAATGTTTTTCTTGATATATTCTACCGCCTTATATGCACCTGCTGAAACAGCCTGCATAGACGCTCCAGAGAACCAGTAAATAACTGATCCGCCGCAAATGAATCCAAGAATAGTATACGGATTCAGGAGATTTAAGATCGTCTCAGGTTCTACGCCGAGTACCTTGTCGATTACTAAAATCAGAGAGAAAATCATCGTAGTGGCACCAACTACTGCTGTACCGATCAGTACCGGTTTCGCAGTCGCTTTAAATGTATTTCCTGCCCCGTCATTTGCTTCTAAAAATTCTTTTGCAACTTCAAAATTAGGTTTAAATCCAAAGTCTCTTTCAATTTCTCCCTCGATTCCGTCAATCTTTTCAATCAAGGAAAGCTCATAAATAGACTGTGCATTATCTGTGACAGGACCATAACTGTCTACCGCGATGGTTACAGGTCCCATTCCAAGGAATCCAAACGCTACAAGTCCAAAGGCAAAGATGGAAGGGTAAATCATGATATCAGATAATCCGAATCCGCTTGTGATATATGCGATCAGCATTAAGATAAAGAATACCATGCCCATCCAGAAAGCGCTGAAATTACCTGCGATTAAGCCAGATAAAATGTTCAAAGACGCGCCGCCTTCTCTGGATGTATTCACAACTTCATTAACATGTTTTGATTTCGGGCTTGTAAAGATTTTTGTAAATTCCGGAATTATAGCACCGCCAATGGTTCCGCAACTGATGATAACCGATAGAACAAACCAAAGATTTGAACCGGTCGAGGCAACAGTTGTCCCAGGTCCAAGCAATACGAAGCTGACTGCGAAGGTTGCTGCAATGGATAATAGGGAAGTGATCCATACCAAAGTAGTCAGAGGTTTTTCAAAGTCAAGCTCTGTCGCATTCTTATACTTCGCATTCGTATAAGCGCTATTGATGTAAAACGCGGCTATGGATGTGACAATCATCAGCACACGCATAACAAAGATCCAAACTAAAAGGTCCGTTTGCAGTTGTGCAACGACTGCGAGCACGATAAAGGATACCAGTGCAACGCCTGTAACGCCATAGGTTTCAAAACCGTCTGCTGTCGGGCCAACGCTGTCTCCGGCATTGTCTCCGGTACAGTCAGCGATAACTCCCGGATTTCTAGGATCATCTTCACCAATTTTGAAAACGATCTTCATCAGGTCTGATCCAATGTCTGCAATCTTGGTAAAAATACCGCCTGCGATTCTCAGTGCAGAAGCTCCCAATGATTCACCTACAGCAAATCCGATAAAGCTTGCGCCTGCAAGATCTCTTGGGATATAGATCAAGATAACGAGCATCATAAACAGCTCAACACAAACTAACAATACTCCAATACTGATTCCGGCATCCAACGGAATATTAAGCAGCTTCAGCGGTTTTCCCTCAAGAGAAGCGAAAGCCATGCGGCTGTTTGCCAGCGTATTCACTCTGATTCCATACCAAGCGACACCATAGGAGCCCAGGATACCGATAATTGACCAGCCAAGAATCATGGCTACACCGCCAACTCCTTTGCCTTCCAATACACCGAAATAGAATGCAATACAAACACCAATAAATAAAAATAATAGTGCTAGAAATTTACCTTGCTGGATTAAATAGGTTTTGCATGTTTCGTAAATAATACCTGATACATTGAGCATCGATTGATGTGCCCTTAATTTCTTGACCTTGTTGAATTGGTAGAATCCAAACAACATTCCAAGAACACAAATGCCGATACCAACCATAAGAAGAGAGTTCTGTGAAGAACTTAATTGCGGTATTACGAGATCCGCTTCGCTTGCATATGATGTTACTGGTAAACAAGCTACAATCAGTGCTGCAAGTAAGCTTTGAAATTTTTTGTGCAAATTAATACACCTCCTCCATTAATTTATATTATACATACTTTTTTATCTTATATCATAAAGGGTATGTGCGCAACAGGACAATGTTAATTACTTTTCGACAAATTTCGACATATCCGAATTTGTAACTGGTTTTATCCTTTTATTACTGCCCTTTTGAGCAATTTGAACGCTTTGATGTTATTAATATTCCAATTATTTCCTATTTCTGTTGAAAAAAGATTAAATTTATATTTTGTTAAATTGGTGGTAATGAGATAAAAAACAAAACACAGATACCCAAAACGTTTGCTTGTATATTTATGCATATTATTCATTTTTTCAGGTTGGAAACTGGTGGTTTCACAAATAATATACAAAAAATATAACTAGTTTGTTCTTTTTTGTTTAAAATACGGATTCCATTTTTCTCTTTTTTAAATTGATTAATCGTCATATATAATTTCATTCTCAACATCAAAGAACGTATCAATCAGCTCCGGCAGATGAATGGAATTGCGATTCATATTGGCACCAGTCCAAAACGGATTATACTTTAATACGAGCTCCTCACTTTTTTTCGCTATATCGCTTTCGTCTGGCAGCCATGCCATAAACAAAACACAGAAATGTCCGTTCTCCTTCAGCATTCTGTATAACTTCGGTAATATAATTTCCATGTTGAAATACATATAGCACTGGCATGCGGTTACAACATCGAAGCTGTTGTCCGGGAAATCAATATCCTCCGCCGGGGAAACGATAAACTCAATACCTTCTGGTCTTTCACACACAAGCCGCAGCTTATAATCTTATCATAGAATTCTACCGGATAAATATCCCTGTATTTCGCATAATCTTTCGAGGCTTTCCCCCAGTCGAATCCTTTTCCATGATCTATATTCACGTTGTTTATCATTGTATTTTGCCCCTTTTCCACCTATCTTAATCGATTCGCATAGCAAATTCCTCCGGATGGCTGCGTGGATGAATTGGTCCGAAATCACTATTTGCGTCGCTTTTTTTTCGTAAACAAAAGATTCATAAACATACTTGATTCATCATAGTGATACGGCTCATAATCTCCATAGATCGCCTTTAAACAGAATCCTTCTTCCCTTGCCATTTTACAGATTTCTTCCTTTGTAATAATAGAAAAGTGAATTTCGAGGCATCTTTTCTCTGCCAGTCTGTTGTTTTTATAAATTTCATAAAACTGGGTCCCACTTATAACGCTCCATTTGGGGGAATACACGTTATAATAGCTTACAACCATCGTTCTATCATCATCAAGATCATATTTCCCTAGGTACCGGATGCTGCCGTCAGCCTGCCGGATCCGGTAATCCGGGTTATACAGCGTGCAGAAGAAAATTCCGTCGTCCGTCAGATGCTCATGGATTCTGCGGATTGCCAGCCTTCTTTTTTCTCTGTCTATGATCTCAGAAATCGAGTTAGAGGGAATAATGATAAGGTCAAACTGCTCTTCCAGATTCAGTTCACAAATATCCTGGCAAACGATTTTAGCATTTTGTGTGCCATTGATTTTCTTTCGAAAGACATCCAGCATTTCTTCGGAATAATCTACACAGGTAAGGGGAATGCCTTCATCAATCAATGGTATTGAGATCCTTCCGGTACCGCACATCAATTCTAAAATGTTTTTATGCCCTCTGCAGAGCATTTTAAAAAAATCAATATCAAAATTAACATTGGTATAATAATCATAAAGATCGGCAACATGGCCGAAGTCAATGTTTTTCTCCATGCCGGTACCCCCTTTCGCAAATCATAAGCATTATATATTATGACTTCACCTGTCCTAATGTAAAAATAGATTACCACAAAAATTCAAAAAAGTCGAATAGACAATATATTCGACTTAAAAAGAGGACCAATATCGCTCTTGCCCTTTAATAAAGCATATCCGTTGGCAGGAACATCAAATATGGTGCTGTTGTAATAGCAAGAGTCAAGGCTAGTTTCCTCCTCTGCCCCTTTTCCAGTTCCAAGTTTTTTAAATGCCCGTAATAATTAAAAGAAAAGATTAGTATGCCGGAAATTATAATTGCAATCGAAGTAAGAATCAAACCAAGCAGATAGGCAGTGGGATCATAAGATAATCCTCGGTATTTCATCTGCGTAATATCATCCGCGAATCCTAACATGACCATTAAGCAAATGCTGCCTAGAATATCGGCAGCAAAGCCCAGTCCCCATACTTTAAAAATCATCTTCTTGTATAAGCCCTTTACGTTTCCAGCCCTCAATAGCTTCAGCACAATCACGACAACGATACTATCGATCATGAAATTGGCAGGCAAAATCACGACCCACGCAAAAGGCACAATGAATAACGCCCATGCAATTATAACATTCTATCATCTAAATTGCCATAGATGCGATGAGGGGCTTTGCATCCACTTTCGTGTCTGCCGTCCTCGCCATTCGTCTCGGACCAGTTTGCTAAAAACAGCATAACATGCTGTTTTTTTAACGCAAGCTGCCCTTTCGGGGTAAGTGCTTACTCTTTTTGTACATAAAAAAGACATAAAAACACACCCGTCGGGTGTTTTTTTATGTCTTTATGGTGCGCGATGAGGGACTTGAACCCCCACGGTCGCCCGCTAGATCCTAAGTCTAGTGCGTCTGCCAATTCCGCCAATCGCGCAAGGTATTTGGTGACTCCACCGGGAATCGAACCCGGGTTACCGCCGTGAAAGGGCGGTGTCTTGACCGCTTGACCATGGAGCCTTATTAAAAAAACCGGCGACGTCCTACTTTCCCAGGCAGCTGCCCGCCAAGTATCATCAGCGCAAAGAAGCTTAACTACTGTGTTCGAGATGGGAACAGGTGTAGCCTTCTTGCTATAGTCACCGGATTTTTCGTTTTGAGGATATGTACCCTCAAAACCGAACAATGAAGAAAAGAAATTCGTATATTAGGTCAAGCATTCGACCTATTAGTATCGGTCAGCTGAACACATTACTGTGCTTACACCTCCGACCTATCAACGTGATAGTCTCTCAGGGGTCTTACTGAAGCCGAAGCTTCAAAGGAAATCTATTCTTGTGGGGGGCTTCGCACTTAGATGCTTTCAGCGCTTATCCCGTCCATACGTAGCTACCCAGCTATGCCCTTGGCAGAACAACTGGTACACCAGAGGTATGTCCATCCCGGTCCTCTCGTACTAAGGACAGCTCCACTCAAATTTCCAACGCCCACAGCGGATAGGGACCGAACTGTCTCACGACGTTCTGAACCCAGCTCGCGTGCCTCTTTAATGGGCGAACAGCCCAACCCTTGGGACCTACTTCAGCCCCAGGATGAGACGAGCCGACATCGAGGTGCCAAACCTCCCCGTCGATGTGGACTCTTGGGGGAGATAAGCCTGTTATCCCCGGGGTAGCTTTTATCCGTTGAGCGATGGCCCTTCCACTCGGTACCACCGGATCACT
>CAZTEH010000104.1:0-13797 GCA_964612345.1 uncultured Oscillospiraceae bacterium
TGAAAAAGAGCACTCGTTTTATGGGTGTTTTTTTCTTTTTTTGGTGGCGTATTCCCGAAGAGTCGGTCATATTTCCGATTAATATAGAATATTTATATTTTTTTACAATAAATCGAAGGGAATTTGTAGCAATTATTCAGTTGAAATATGGGGTTTGACCGATTAATAATGTAGGTAAGAAGGGGTGTTTTTTCTAAGGAGCATTTTAGGGATTAAAACGAGATTAATAGGTTTCAGGGGGAAAAATCATGAAAGGAATACCAAAGAGTAAGGGGCTTTTGGTTGTTGCTTTGATTGTTGCTATGATTACAGTCGGAGGAATACCTGTTACCGGGACGAGCTTCGCTGCTACGGATTCGTCGATTGAAACGACATCTCCCCGGGCACTAAATAAAATGGACCATATCGCATATGTCATCGGCTATCCGGATGGGGAGGTCAAGCCGTTGGAAAAGATCAGCAGGGAAGAGGTGGCGGTGCTTTTCTACCGTCTTATGACGGAAGAGAGCCGCAAGGCATATGCATCAACGGAGCAGCCATTTACCGACGTAAATAGTCAGCGCTGGTCCAACAATGAGATCGCAACCCTATACAATGCCAAAATCATTCAGGGGAATTCTGATGGAAGCTTTATGCCGGGCAAACCTATTACCAGAGCAGAGTTTGCAGCCATAGCAGCAAAGTTTGACAAGCTGGAAGATACGAAGAAAAATAAGTTCCCCGATATTGAAAATCACTGGGCGAAAGAATATATCAATTCTTCTGCGGAAAAAGGCTGGATCAACGGATACGGAGACGGGACTTTCCGGCCGGATCATATCATCATCCGCTGTGAAGCCATGAAGTTGATCAATGAGGTGCTGGACCGCAGGATCAATATTGCAGGCCTGCATAATGACACAAAGCAATGGCCGGATAATACCGAAGACAAATGGTATTATGAGATCGTGCTTGAAGCAACCAATACGCATGATTATGAACGTGCAGACAATCCCAAGTCCATGGAGAAATGGACAAAAATAAGGGATAATCCGGTTTGGTAAAGAAAATCATAACCGGTTAGATAATGGAGAGGCGACTTTTCCCGCAAAGGCCGTCTCTCTTTATTGTTATTGATTTTGCGTGCTCATTCCAGTAAAATAGAATTACAAAGAATGAGGAGGAAGAGAAGTGGCACAATTATATTATAGATACAGCACAATGAATGCAGGAAAATCCATTGAACTGATCAAGGTGGCTTACAATTATGAGGAACGCGGCAAAAGAGTTCTTGTCCTGACCCCCAGTGTGGATGATCGGTTTGGGATTGGAGTCATCGCATCGAGAATCGGAGTGACGAGAGAAGCCATCGCGGTCAATGAAGATACCAATATATTAGAGCTTTTTATGAAGGAAAACAAAAAAAGTCCCATTGATTGTGTCCTCGTGGATGAGTGCCAATTCCTGAAAAAACATCATGTACAGGAGCTGGTGGAAATTGTTGACAGCTGTGATGTGCCGGTGCTTGCCTACGGTCTGAAGAACGACTTCAAGAACGAACTCTTCGAAGGTTCCTATTATATGCTTGTTTATGCTGATAAAATTGAAGAAATCAAGACGATCTGCTGGTGCGGCAGAAAAGCTACCATGGTAGCCAGGATCGTAGACGGAAAATTCGTCAAAACCGGTGAACAGATCGTTGTAGGCGGTAATGACATGTACATTTCCCTATGCAGAAAGCATTATAATGACGGCCGGTTGGAACCGGTTGCAAAGTAATCAATCGCTTCAAGACGTTTCCCTTGGAAACTGTCTCTGCGTTTGAACTCTTTACTGATGCCGTTAAGGATAGACCGCTTTTCATAGCCCCATTCGGGAGCGATGAGAAGATGCCTTGGCGCATCGGCGGTAACCCTGTGAATCGTAATATGCTGAGGAATAATTTCGAGTGCATCAACTACCAGATTGATGTACTCTTCTTTATTTGGAATATGGATTCGAGCGGGATAGAATTCTGCCAGCTTCGTATCCTTTAGAACATTCAACAGATGCAGTTTTATCCCGAAAATTTCCTTGCTGCAGACATAACGGACGGATGCCATCATATTCTCGCGGCTTTCTCCCGGCAAGCCCAAGATCAAGTGAACCACGGTTTTGATCTGAAGCCGGGAAAGTTCGTCCACAGCCTGATCAAAGACCGAGAGCGGATAGCAGCGGTTGATCAGCCGGGCGGTATCTTCATGTATGGTTTGAAGACCCAGCTCAACCCATAGGAAGGTCTTTTGATTCAATTCGGACAAAAGCTCCAGAACCTCGTGAGACAGACAGTCCGGCCTTGTAGCGATGGCAATTCCGATCACATCCGGATATTCCAGCGCCTGATCATATTTCTCCCTGAGCACCTCCACGGGTGCATACGTATTGGTGTGACTCTGGAAATAGGCAATATATTTTCCGGAAGGCCATTTATTTGAAAGCAGCCGGATTTGGCCCGGGATATCGCTGGCAAAGTCGCCTGAGCCTTCTGCAGAACAGAAAATACAACCACCGGTCCCTTTGGTACCGTCCCTGTTCGGACAGGTAAAGCCGGCGTCCAGGGAAAGCTTGATCACCTTGCAGCCAAAACGCTCTTTCATATAATTGCCTATGGAATTGAAATATTGATCGCCGAAAATAGAAGCCATGGAAACACCCCGTTTATCATAAAATTTATCAATATCAACGTTTGCACCGATATGATTATATGATATAATAAACTGTTACAAAAGTGAATCTTAAATTAGGGGAAGAACGACACTCATGAAAAGGGAAAAAAATAAAGATTGCATTTCGGAAAGGTTGGAGGGGTCTGCCCAGAACAATCAATTTATCAGCCTGGAGGATATGAACGATGTACGTAAAATCAGGCCGGCGATTCTGCTGCATAGCTGCTGCGGCCCATGCAGCACGGCTGTTGTGGAAAGGTTGAGCGGACGGTTCGACATCACAATTTTCTTTTATAATCCTAATATTACCGACAGGGATGAATATGAAAAGAGGCGAAAAACCCAGCTTGATTTCATCGAGAAATATAATAACCGGATCGATTCAAAAGACAGAATCGCTTATCTGGAAGGTCCCTATGAGCCTGAACTGTATTATTCGGCAGTGAAGGGACTGGAAAAGGAACCGGAAGGCGGAAAACGGTGTATACCATGCTTTCAGCTGCGTCTTGAAAAAACAGCTGAGACAGCGATTATTTCGGGATTCGACACTTTTGGTACGACACTCACGGTTAGCCCGTACAAAAACTTTGAGTTGATCTACAAGCTTGGTATGCAATTGGGGATGAGGTATGGTTTGACTTTTTTGGGGGAGGATTTTAAAAAGCAGGGAGGCTATCAGAGATCCATTGAACTCTCGAAAGAATATCATCTCTATCGTCAGCATTTTTGCGGCTGCGGTTTTTCAAATTCTGCAGAATAAAAACTGCTGCTGCGGTTTTTTAAGATAAAAAAAGTAATAAATATATTGGAGGAAAAAGGAATGGCAAGAGAAAACGTTAAGGGTTTAATGATACCCGAAGGCTATACGCCTGTTATTGACTTCATGGAAAGTCAAAGAGCAATTAAGAAAATTAAAGACTTTTTTCAGCAGGAGCTGGCTTACGGCCTCAATCTCAGAAGAGTGTCAGCGCCGTTATTTGTCGCTCCGGAAAGCGGTCTCAATGATAATCTGAACGGTGTGGAAAGAACCGTAGCGTTCACTTTAAAGGATATGGATGAAAAAACAGTGGAAATCGTCCAGTCATTGGCGAAATGGAAGAGAATGGCTCTCGGAAAATATCACATTGAACCGGGCAAGGGCATCTATACCGACATGAATGCGATCAGAAGAGACGAAGAGCTTGATAATCTCCATTCGATTTATGTAGATCAGTGGGACTGGGAAAAGTCCATAAACAAATCGGACAGAAATGAAGAGTATCTTAGGGAAACGGTTATCACGATCTATAACGCTGTTAAAAATCTTGGTGACTATGTGAACCGTATTTACAGAGGTTTGCAGACAGAGCTGCCAAATGAGATCTTCTTCATCACGACGCAGGAGTTGGAGGATATGTATCCTGAACTGACGCCAAAACAGCGAGAAGACGCGATCGCAGAGGAAAAACGAGCGGTTTTCATCATGAAAATCGGAGGATTGTTAAAATCCGGGATCAAGCACGACGGCAGAGCGCCCGACTATGACGACTGGGATCTCAACGGTGATATCGTGCTATGGAACGATGTTTTAGGCATCGCATATGAAATCTCTTCCATGGGTATTCGTGTGGATGAGGATACCATGGTGAATCAGCTCAAGCTGGCCAATGCGGCAGCCAGAATGGAAATGCCGTTCCATAAGGCGATCATCAATAAAGAACTGCCATACAGCATAGGCGGCGGAATCGGACAGTCGAGACTGTGTATGTTCTTCCTGAGAAAAGCACATATCGGTGAGGTTCAGGTTTCCGTTTGGCCGGAAGACATGATCGAAGAATGTAAAGCAAATAGTATTTTCCTGTTATAATTAAGATAAGGATAAGTATGAAATATGTAAATGTGGTAATCGACAACAATACCGACCATACGGACAGCTTGTATACCTATCTTTGCGAGGATGACGGAGTCAAGGTAGGAAACAAAGTATTGGTACCCTTTGCAAAGGGAAATCGTATCAGGGAGGCCTATGTATTTCAGGTAGCGGCGAAGCTCTCCGAGGAAATCAAGGGCATAAAAACCATCGCGGGAATCGACCCTGACATCTCTCTGAGCGAAGAAGCGGTTGCTACATGTGTTTGGATGAAAAGGCAGTATCTCTGCAGGTATATTGACGCGATCAATTGCTTCACACCTGCAGGGACTTCCTCGAAAAGAGGCAAGATCAGGACACCTTATAAAGAATCCTTGGGAGAAATTTCCGAGGCTAAGAGTCTGACTGATGAGCAGAAAGATGCGATCGAAACGATTCAGCCGTACATAAATGAACGGCAGCATAAGGTTTTTCTCATTCACGGCGTAACGAGCAGCGGGAAGACGGAAATCTATATGCAGGTCATTGAAGAGTGCATTGCGAAGGGAAAAACTGCTATCATGCTGGTGCCGGAAATTTCTTTGACGCCCCAAACCATAGAACGCTTTATTGGCAGATTTGGAGCAGAACAGATTGCGGTACTACATAGTAAGCTTTCCATGGGGGAACGGCATGACGAGTGGATGCGCATCAAAAAGAGCGAAGTGAAAATCGTCATCGGCGCCCGGTCTGCAGTGTTTGCGCCTCTTTCCAACATCGGCGCAATCGTACTCGATGAAGAACACGAGACAACCTACAAATCGGATATGACTCCCAAGTACGACACCATTGAAGTTGCAATCAGAAGGGCAAAGAGGTATCAGGCGATTGTGCTTTTAGGCAGCGCCACCCCCTCCCTGGTTTCCACCTACAAGGCGGAAGCGGGAGAATACAGAAGAATCATTCTAACGGAACGGTTCAATAAAACTCCTCTTCCCACGGTTGAAATCATCGACATGAGGGAGGAACTGAAAAACGGAAATAAATCAATTTTCAGTGTCGCACTCTATCAGGAAATGAAGAAGAATCTTGAGGAGAAGAGACAAGTAATTTTGTTTTTAAATAGAAGAGGATACTCCACCTTTATATCCTGCAGATCCTGCGGCTATGTGATGAAATGCAGAGAATGCGGGATATCCCTTACCTACCATAAATCGAGAAACGAGGCCATTTGCCATTTCTGCGGCTGCAGAGAAAAAATACCAACATTATGTCCTGATTGCGGAGGCAAATATATCAAGCATTTCGGCACCGGGACCGAGAAGGTGGAAGAAGTAACAAAGGAAATTTTCCCCGAATATACGGTGGAGCGGCTGGATTTGGATACCGTTGCAAAAAAAGGCAGCATAGACAAGATTTTAAACTCCTTCAGAAAGGGTAAAACGAATATATTGATTGGTACACAACTGGTCGCGAAAGGCCTGGACTTTTCCAACGTAGGTTTGGTGGGCATCGTTTCCGCCGATATCTCCTTGAACGTTCCCGATTTCCGTTCCTCCGAGCGGACCTTTCAGCTGATTACACAAGCTGCCGGCAGGGCAGGAAGAGGCGATCGGCAGGGAAAAGTACTGATCCAATCCTATAGTCCGGATCACTACGCGATCGTTGCTGCCGCAGAACATGATTACGAAGCGTTTTACCGGGCAGAATCGAACATCAGAAAGCAGATCGGCTATCCGCCTTTCAGTGATTTGATCCAGATTGTGCTGTCCTCGGAGAAGGAACAGGAAGCTTATCAAATATGCAGTCAGGTAGCGGCGGAATTTATCCAGAATGCAGGGAAGAGCGAAGAACGTTATGTTTTCGGGCCGCAGGCGGCGCCGATGAACAAAATAAAAGGCCTATACCGTTATCAACTGCTAATAAAATGCTTCCCTGGCAAAAGAAAAGAATACTCCAGGATTTTAAACGAAATAAAATTGGGAATAAATACCGATAGGAATGCAAAATTTCTCATTTCGATCGACATTAATCCATATAGTTTTTTATAGGAGCGAAATAAGCTCTGTCAATCGATAATTTGAACTCAATTCGTTAGATTGGTTAAATAAGGAGAGGTATTGAATGGCTTTAAGGAACATTGTTTTGGAAGGCGACGAGATTTTAAGAAAGAGAGCGAGAGAGGTAACGGAAATCAACGAAAGGATCCTCATGATCCTGGACGACATGCTGGAAACCATGAGGGAACAGGACGGCGTAGGCCTTGCTGCTCCGCAGGTCGGTATACTGAAGAGAATTCTGATTGTCGAGATAGATGGTCAGGTTATTGAACTCATCAATCCGGAAATTCTTGAAACCGAGGGAGTTCAGGCAGAAGACGAGGGCTGCCTCAGCATCCCTGGAATGATCGGAACGGTGGAGAGACCGGAATATATCAAGATAAAAGGCTTGAACAGAGAGGGCCAGGAGGTGACCTATGAGGGAACCGGACTGCTTTCCGTCGCTTTGAGCCACGAGTACGATCACTTGGATGGAATACTATATACGGATAAAGCCACCAATGTGAGAGAAGCGGATAGGGACCGCGATAGGTGAAAAGATGAGGATAGTGTACATGGGAACGCCGGAATTTGCCGTGCCGCCGCTTCAAAAACTTTGCGAAAGTGGTTATCAGGTAGTATTGGTGGTTACACAGCCGGATAAGGCCAGAGACAGAGGGAAAAAGATGCAATTCCCTCCTGTCAAGGAAAAAGCCCAGGAGCATGGGATCGAAGTCCTGCAGCCTGAAAAAATCAGGGGAAACGAGGAATTTATCACGCGAATCAAAGAGATCAACCCCGATTTGATCGTTGTAGCTGCCTACGGCAAAATATTGCCCGTAGAACTGCTTCAGATTCCCAGACTTGGCTGCATCAACATTCATGCATCACTGCTCCCAAAATTGCGAGGTGCTGCACCGATTCACAGGAGCGTTATCGAAGGAGAATTAACTACAGGGGTAACGCTGATGTACATGGAAGAAGGACTTGATACCGGTGACATGATCGCAGCCCGTACAACGGAAATCGGGAAGAAGACAACAGCCGAGCTTCACGACGAATTATCGGTGATGGGTGCGAATCTGCTGATCACGTCGCTTCCCTACATTGAAAAGGGAATCAACGGCAAAACGAAGCAGGATGACAGCAAGGCAACTTATGCGCCGATGATCTTCAAGCAGGACGGTCTGGTCGATTTCAACAAAGCTCCAGAGGAGATCGAACGGCTGATCAGGGGCCTCAACTCCTGGCCGGGCGCTTATACAATATACCATGGAGAGCCGATGAAGCTCTGGCAGGCAGAGGCGATTGACGAAACAGCGAACAAGCCTAACGGGACGATCCTCGGAGTTTCGAATCAGGGAATCAAAGTAGCTGCGGGGGGACGTTTGCTGCTTTTAAAAAGGATACAGATGCCGGGCAAAAAGGCAATGGATGTATCTGAATATCTAAAAGGAAATAAAATTGGTGACGGTGAAGTACTCGGCTAGAACATAAGGGTTTCAGAAAGGATGGAGAATAATGTATTTTGGAATGTTTGACCCAACAATTATCATTTTAATACCGGCGATCATTTTCACCTTCTATGCACAGAGCAAGGTGAATTCAGCTTATAACAAGTATGCCACCGTGCGAAACAGAAAAGGGATCACCGGTGCGCAGGCAGCCAGAAAGATTCTCGACAGCAATGGACTTCAGGATGTTCCAATCGAAGTAACAAACCGCAGATTATCGGATCATTATGATCCAAGAAAAAGAATTATGAGACTTTCTCCGCAGGTTTACAACGATCCTTCCATTGCTTCCGTAAGCATCGCTGCACATGAAGCGGGACACGCCATACAGCATGCGAAAAGCTATGTGCCGCTCCGTGTCCGGAATTTGCTGGCACCGGTGGTATCGATCGTTTCCAATCTTGCCTGGCCGATTTTAATCGTTGGGCTGCTGATCATTGGAGCAGGGAATATCTTTCAGGGGAATATGATCTTTAATATAGGCATCATATGTTTTGCATCGGCAGTCGTGTTTCAGGCGATCACCTTGCCGGTGGAATTCAATGCCAGCAACAGAGCGATACAGCAAATGAATGAATTAGGTATTATTTATATTGAGGAGACTGCAAGTGCAAAAAAGGTACTGTCGGCTGCAGCTTTAACCTATGTCGCTGCCCTGGCCGCTTCCATTGCAACTATCATTCGAATCTTAGCGCTAAGGGGGCGTCAATAAAATGGATAAGAACAGAAGAATCGCATATCTTACACTCATGGACGTAGAAGCAAAACAAGCCTATTCCAACCTTGCACTAAACCATCATATCAACAGCGGCAAGCCGGATGCCCCTGCTTTCGTGCGGGAATTGGTCTACGGTGTTCTGGAAAACAAGATTTATCTGGATTATATCATTGAGCAGTTTATCAAAACTCCCGTTTGTAAAATGAAGTCAAGCGATCTTATCGTTTTAAGGCTGGGAATCTATCAGCTGAAATTCCTGGATGGTGTTCCGGAATATGCAGCCGTGAATGAAAGCGTCGATATGGCCAAGAAATATTGCCGCGGCAAGGAAGGTTTTATCAACGGTGTACTGAGAAGCTTTCTGAGAGCAGGAAAAGAGGTTGACCTGCCTGACAGAACAAAGGATGAAGTGCACTATCTGTCGGTCAAGTATTCCTATGAGCCATGGATCATAGAATTGTGGATGGAACAGTATGCTCCCGATTTCGTAGAAGAGCTGCTCGCTGCAGGCAACAAAACCCCTGATCTGGTTGCCCGGGTGAATTTCTTAAAAACATCAAGGGACGATCTGAAACGGAGAATTATTGCCAAGGGCTACCGCGCGGAAGACGGACTTTTATGCAAAGAGGCGCTTCACTTGGAAGGAAGAGGACTCCTGAGCGGGAAGCTGTATAACAGCGGTATGTTCTCTATTCAGGATGAGAGCTCCATGCTTGCAGTCAATATGCTGGATCCGCAGCCTGACGAATTGATCATCGACGTATGTGCAGCTCCCGGCGGCAAGTCCCTTGCAATTGCAGAAAAAATGAATAACAGAGGAATGGTATCTGCCTGGGATATTTATAAAAGAAAGTTGTCAATAATCGAGAAGGAAGCGCTAAGATTGGGCGTAACCATCATAACAACGAGAACCTGGGATGCGACGAGAGTCGACTCATCCATGATAGAGAAGGCAGAGAGGGTACTTGTGGACGCTCCTTGTTCCGGATTGGGCGTAGTAAGAAGAAAGCCGGAAATCAAATATAAAAAGAGGAGCAAAGATATTGAAGAGCTTCCGAGAAAGCAGCTTGCGATCCTTTCGGCATCCTCAAAATATCTGAAGCCGGGCGGAACACTGGTTTACAGTACCTGCACCATTTCCCCCTACGAAAATCAGCAGGTAGTCAAAGAATTCTTAAAGAAAAATCCGGGCTTCAGCAAGGAAGAAGAGCTGCAGCTGCTTCCGAACATCAATAACACAGACGGTTTCTTTATCTGTAAAATGAGGAAAGACGATTGTCTGATCTGTGAGCAATAACTGTGAATTTTGACATTACACCCTTTTTTTGATAGAATAAACGTTAATAGCATTAATCATGTAGAGGAAACTTTATGACACAAGTAGGATTTAAAACAGATAAAGGGAAAAAGAGAGGGAGAAACGAGGACTCTCTCTTTGTCATGCCGCAGGAGGACATTTACATTGTTGCGGATGGCGTAGGAGGACAAAACTCCGGAGAGTTGGCCAGTTCCATGGCAGTGAAAAGTATCGCGGAATACATAAAGGCGATGCCTTTGCATGACATTGTCGATGAAATGGAGCTGAAAGGCTATTTTTTAGAATGCATGAAAAGTGCAAATCACACCATTTATCGGACAGCACAGCATTCGCCGGAAAATGCCGGCATGGCTACCACGGTTGTGCTGCTTCATCTTACAAATAGTAATGCTTATATTGTTAATGTAGGAGACAGCAGAGCCTATATTTGCAGGGATGGACTGATCAGTCAGGTTACGGAAGACCATACCTATGTGAATGAATTGGTAAAAGGCGGCTCGATCACAAAAGAGCAGGCGGAAATTCACCCGCAGAAGAACATGATTACGAGAGCTCTGGGAGGAGAAGAAAAGATCCTTCCAGATTTTTATCGATTGGAAACATTAAAAAATGATATCATAATTCTCTGTACAGACGGCCTTTACGGAGAGCTGTCTGATGAGGATATCTGCGGCATGGCTGCCGCATCAAATTCCATGAGCGCACTGAGTAAAGATCTTGTCCAGAGTGCAAACAGGAATGGCGGAAACGACAATATCACAGTGATTTGTTTAAAAATATGACAGGAGGACTGACACATGAGCAGTAGAATACTTGCTGGCAGGTATGAATTACTTGAAAAAATTGGCGATGGCGGTATGGCGGTCGTATATAAAGCAAGATGTCGATTACTGAATCGTTTTGTTGCAGTAAAAATATTAAAACCCGAATTTACGAAGGACTTGAAGTTTATTGAAAACTTTCGAAGAGAATCCCAGTCAGCAGCAAGCCTTACTCATCCCAATATCGTAAACATTTATGACGTTGGCAAGGAAGGAAATATTCATTATATTGTTATGGAGCTGATTGAAGGTCAGGTCCTCTCCGATATCATTAAAAATGAAGGCTCCATGGAATTTGTAAAGGCAATTGATATCGTAAAGCAGATCGCGCTAGCCCTCAGTTTTGCTCATAAAAACCACATCATACATAGGGATGTAAAACCGCACAATATTCTCATTACCCAAGAGGGTACGGCTAAAATTACCGATTTTGGAATAGCGAAAGCTGTAAATTCAGGTACGATCATCGGAAACACGGGCACGATTATGGGTTCGGTTCATTATTTCTCTCCGGAACAGGCAAGAGGCGGGTATGTGGATGAAAAATCCGACATTTACTCTCTGGGTATCGTTCTTTATGAACTGGTAACCGGCAGAGTACCTTTTGATGCGGAAAATCCGGTGGCTGTCGCGCTTATGCATATGAATAACGAGATGGTGCCGCCATCGCAGTATGTACCCGGGATTCCCTCCGCTTTGGAAGATATTATAATGAAAGCCACGAATAAATACCAGGTCAATCGCTTTAAAACAGCAAGCGAAATGTATGATGCTTTATGCATCATCGATATGGAAAAAACAAGAGCTTTGTCTGGCTTCGAATATCATTCGGGCACCGGAATGGATGCGACCATCGAGATGAAAGCCGTTAACGGAACATCGGCAGGGATGGCTTATGCAGATTCAAAAGAGGAGATTACAGGGGATATGAGAAAGAAAGATAAAAAGGAACAGAAATCCAAAAAGAAGGTTCGAATAAATAAGGTCAAGGTTGCCGCTATCATATTGGCATTGATTTGTGCCATACCGGTGAGCCAATTGATCCTTTCAGCCATAGATAATTTCACTTCTGCCAAGGAAGTTACAGTGCCTGATCTGGTTGGGATGACGGTAGCGGAAGCAACGGATACGCTGAATAAGCTGAATCTGGAGATAAAGGTTGGAGACGAAATATCCAGCACGGAATATGATGAGGGAGAAATTGTATCCCAGGATCCGAATGCAGAAATGACGGTGAAGGAAGGCTTTCCGGTTACCGTTAATGTAAGTAAGGGTAAAGCAAGAGAAGGAACCGTACCAAATGTTGTGAACAAAACCGCTCAAGACGCGAAATTCGTGCTGGAGAGCTATGGATATGAATTGGGTGAGGTAGCAACGGAAAACAGCGAAATGCCGAAGGATGTGGTCATCCGACAGACTCCGGATGCAGGAACGGAAGCAGCCCCGGGCACAAAAGTAAATGTGGTCGTTAGCCTTGGCAGCGCGGTGGAACAGGTACCGATGCCGAATGTTATGAATATGGGTATTGATGCAGCCATTGAAGAACTGGAAAAGAGCGGATTTACCATAGGTGCCGTCGGTCATGAAATGAGTACAGCTTATGAGATCAATACGGTTATGTGGCAGCAGTATGAGCCGGGTACCATGGTTGATAAGGGAGCCGGTGTAAACCTGAAAGTCAGCTCGGGCGATCAGCCTCCTGCAAGCTCACGATCCATTGCGGTTACCATCGACTATGGGAAAGCGAACAACGAAGTGTTCTATCTCACGGTTATTGTTTCCGATGAATCCGGTGTAAGAGCCATCATCAACAGGGAGCAGAGAATCAAGAGCGACGGCTCGGAAATCCTTTCCCTGACCGGCGACGGAGTGGGATCAGTCAAGGTCATCTTCGACAATGATGTTGTCGTGGAAAAGGACGTTGATTTTAATACTGGAGAGATTAATTAATGAAGGGTATTATCGTAAAGGGGATTGCAGGCTTTTACTATGTAAAGGTAGGAGAAAAGATCTACCTATGCAAAGCCAGAGGGATTTTTAAAAAAGACGGGATCATTCCATATGTGGGCGATGAAGTCATTATTGAGGATACGAACAAGGATGAAGCAGTGATCAATGAGATCCTGCCGAGGAAGAATTTCTTTATTCGTCCTCCCATCGCCAATGTTGACTGCTTTGTAATCGTTGTGGCGGCGGCAAGACCCGATCCGAACCCGGACATTATTGATAAATTTCTCGTCATGGCGGAAAAAAATCGTACGGATATCGTTATCTGCATCAATAAAATCGATTTGATTACAGATGAGAAGAGAAATGAGATCGAAGATATATACAAGGGCCTCTATCCGCTTGTTTGCGTCTGCGGAAAGACCGGACAGGGACTCGAGGAACTGGCAGATCTATTGAAAAATAAAAAGAGTGCATTGGCTGGTCCTTCCGGCGCCGGCAAGTCGACCTTGCTGAACTTGCTTCAGACCCGCTTTACGGTTGAGACCGGCGCGATCAGCGAAAAGACAAAGAGGGGGAAGCATACCACCAGACACGTGGAATTGTTTGAAACGGATTTTGGTGCGCTGCTTTTCGATACACCGGGCTTTACCTCCTTTGATATCCTGGATGCGGAGGAAGACGAGCTGCATTTTCTCTATCCGGAAATGTCAGCCCTCGTCGGTGGCTGCAAATACGACGACTGCCGCCATATCAAGGAACCCGACTGCTGTATCCGGGATGCAGTTGAACAGGGAAAGATCCACGAATCGCGGTATCGGTCCTATGTGAGTCAATTGAAAGAAATACAGGAAAAGAGAAAGTATTAGAAAAGCGGAAATCCAATGAACCGATTAGCCCCATCCCTTTTATCCGCAGATTTTTCCGG
>CAZTEH010000105.1:0-13160 GCA_964612345.1 uncultured Oscillospiraceae bacterium
AATTGCTTTTTTAAATCGAAATCGGTCCGGTCGGCAATACCCCAAAGTTCGCCCCAACCAAATGGGAAACGGTATTCGATATCCGTGGTTGCGTTGCTGTAATGAGAAAGCTCTTCCTTATCGTGATCTCTCAGTTTGATATTTTCTTCATTCATGTCGAGTGCTTTCAGCCAGCTGACGCAGTAATCCTTCCAGTAAACAAACCATTCCATATCAGTACCCGGTTTGCAGAAAAATTCCAGTTCCATCTGTTCAAATTCTCTGGTTCTGAATGTAAAATTACCCGGTGTTATTTCGTTTCGGAAGGATTTTCCGACTTGAGCGATACCAAAAGGCATCTTCTTTCTTGAAGTCCGAAGCACGTTTTTGAAATTTACAAAAATACCTTGTGCTGTTTCCGGTCTCAAGAAAATCTCTGCTTTGGAATCTTCCGTAACACCCTGGAACGTCTTAAACATCAGATTGAACTGCCGGATGGATGTAAAATCACTTTTTCCGCATTCCGGACACTGAATTGCCTTTTCTTTGATGTATGCTTCCAGCTTGTCGTTTGACCAGCCGTCAACGGTAAGTGTCATTTGATCGTTTTCTTTGATATAATCTTCAATAAGCTTATCCGCTCTAAAGCGAGCTTGACAGCTCTTACAGTCGACGAGAGGGTCTGCAAATCCTCCGACGTGTCCGGATGCTACCCATGTTTTCGGATTCATTAATATAGCAGCATCAAGACCAACGTTGTATTTTGATTCTTGGACGAATTTCTTCCACCAAGCCTTTTTTACGTTGTTTTTCAGTTCCACGCCGACGGGACCATAATCCCATGTGTTAGCCAATCCGCCATAAATTTCTGAGCCTGGGAAAACAAATCCTCTTGATTTTGCCAGTGCTGTAATCTTGTCCATTGAAAATTCTTTGCGCATAAATACCTACCATTTCTACGATTATGTTATTTTATTTCTTTTCCTCTTCTTCGCTTCCGCAGTTGCAGTTCTCGTCACATTCTTCATCGCTTCCACAGTTGCAGCCGCCATCGTCAGTCTTTTTTGCTTTATTGATTGCTTCGCTTGTCTTTGCCTTTACACTTGCAAATACGTCAGCGCTTTTCGCCTTTACTTCATCTGCAATAACGGAACCTTTTTCTACAACGTCATCAAAGGTGTCGTTCGCCATTTCACTGAGATCAATGATCTCACCGTCATCCTTAACAAGTTCTATCACGCATTTTGTGCCAAAAGCGGTAATAACACCGGCTACAGCTGCCCAAGGAGCCAAAACCGTTCCGACGATACCAACATTAACAGGCAAATTCATGATTACTTCATCATTTTTCTTGACGATAATTTTAGCAACGTTCCCCTTCTTAATTGCTTCCTTTACCTTGTCAACGATATGTGCACTCTGCTCTGCAAATTTGCTCTTGTTCTTTATGTCTATGGATTCTTCGATGTCGATAATGGCATCTACGACGCTTCCTTCTGCAGCCTCAAGCGCTTCCTTTGCTTCCTTATAGCTTACCCCAGTTCTGTCTTTGACCAGTTCGATCTTTTCTAATGTAATCTCCATAATCTTACCTCCATTTAAATATTATTCAATTGCTAGCTCGCCCAATTTGTATTACAAATTGTTGGCGAACTCATGCATCGAAATCAAAAATCAGTGATTTTTAGATTTCGTCTGCTAAAAAGCTTTCGCTTTTCAGCTCGCCGATATCCAGATGATATGCAATATAGCTTTTGATTATTTTACTCAGCTGCTTTTGGATCTCATCATCCAGTGCCAGGTTTTCAAAGCTTTTTAATGGGTTATCAAGAATATATCGCAATATATTAACTATACCAAAATTTACTGTATAAATCAATGTATCATTCTTATTATCGTGAAAATTTAAACAACACTTTTTGCAAATGATCCCGCCCTCTTTCACACTGAAGAGTATCGGTTCCTCTTTTTCACCACATACGACGCATTGCGTGACCCGAGGCATACTGCCGACTTCCTGCAATACTTTGATTTGGTAGGCTAATATCAAAGAAGAATACTTTTTTGACCGCTTCTCCATGATATTGAAAAGATCCAGAATCATATTGAAAATTCCGGGGGCGGGTGCCTCTTCCTGCAGGAGTTTTTCCGTAAATTCTAGAGCATAAGAGCAAAACATATATTTTTCTACATCTTCTCCGATATGGTAATAGCTTTTAATTACCTCTGTTCCATTGATATTGTAGCTGTCTCTGTTTTTAAACAATTCATATCTGCCGTATGTAAATGGTCTCATAGCAAGTGATGATTTGCTCTTTCCTTTTTCGCTTATATTTGATCCTGCACTGATCTTGCCGTATTTTTGAGAAAACAAAAGGACCATCCTGCGGCCGTTAACGGTTTTTACCTGTCTGAAAATGATTCCTTCCGTATCCGTAAGCATCTTTCACTCTTTTCTATTATATTCCTTAAATTAGTATTTATTTGTTTAAAAATCTTTGTATCCGAAGTTGTTCAAAGCAAAATCACTGTCTCTCCAGTTTTCCTTCACCTTGACCCAAATCTCCAGAAATACCTTGGTTCCAAGCAGCCCTTCGATTTCCAGTCTTGCACTTTTTCCAATGCCTTTCAGCTTCTTTCCTTCTTTTCCTATAATAATACCCTTGTGTGATTTTTTCTCACAATAAATAACGGCTCCGATTCGCGTGATCGTTGGTTCTTCCTTATAGCTTTCCAGTTCAATGGCAACGCCGTGGGGAATCTCCTCATCCAGATAAAGCAAAACCTTTTCCCTGATGATTTCGCTCACGATAAAACGTTCCGGATGATCCGTCACCATATCCGCCGGGAAATACATCGGGCCTTCTTTCATTAATGCTTCGATTTTTCCCAATAAAAAATCAACATTTTTGCCAGACAGTGCAGAAACTCCGATGATATCGGCGAAGAGATCCAATGACTGATATTCTTCATAGATCCTGCGATATTTTTCCGGTTCCAGCTTATCGATCTTGTTAATGACCAGAAAGATCGGCGTATCGATTTCCTTAAGCATTTCCACGATGTATTTATCCCCGGGGCCAGATGAAAGCTCATCGTCCACAATAAAAACTACCACCTCAACTTCTTTAAAGGTGTTTATGGCCATCTCGGTCATATAACCGCCCAGCTTGTTTCTTGGTTTGTGAATGCCCGGGGTATCGATAAAGATCATCTGGCAGTCATCTTCTCTGCCGTTTAATTTGGTAAAGATCCCGCGGATGCTGTTTCTTGTGGTCTGCGGCTTGTCCGTTGTGATCGCGATTTTTTCACCAAGTATTGCATTTAGTAATGTTGATTTGCCGACATTTGGTCTGCCTATAATTCCTATAAATCCTGACTTCATTCATTCTCCCCTATAGCCGGAAGCCTTCCGGCAGCAGTTCCTTTATTTCTGTAATGTGAAGATGATCTTCATCTTCTCCTGTTATAATTTTAAGTTCGTCACCGAATTCAAACATGAATTGTCTACAAATGCCGCAGGGATATACCTCTCCATCGGATGAAATAACTGCGATTGCGTCAAATTCCCTGTGTCCCTCGGAAATCGCCTTGACAAAGGCCGTTCGCTCCGCGCAGATCGTTGCACCAAAGGATGAATTCTCGACATTGACGCCTGTAAACACCTCGCCGGATTTTGTTAATAGAGCCGCTCCCACCTTGAAACGGGAATATGGTGCATAAGCATACTGAACCACCTGATGCGCTGTTCGATAAAGTTCTCTGTACTTCATAACAATACCCTCCTGGGCGGCTGGCGCCGCTCCGCTAGGGAACCCATGGTTCCCTTCGGCGCTCGCTGCAATCCATTACGCGAGCTGAGCACCCTCCTTCAGTTTTTTATCTGGTTAGCCCAATCTGGCTCATAACTTTCTCTTCCTGCGCTCTCATTTCATTTTTATCTTCCTCGTCCAAATGATCATATCCCAAGAGGTGGAACACGCTGTGAACAAAAAGATAAACGAGTTCTCTTTCGCCGGAATGTCCAAATTCATCGGCCTGCAGCAATGCCTGCTCCGGACAGATCACTACGTCCCCAAGGCATAAAATTCCGTCGACAGCATTCATTTCTTCCGTGCTTTCATACTGCGGAAAAGATAAAACATCCGTTACGCTATCCTTTCCGCGATAGACTTTATTCAATTCATGAATTTCCTCGGTACTTACAAATGTCACACTGATTTCAACTTGTTCCGGATCCAGGTTTTCTTCCCGCAAACATAGCTCTGCAGCCTGGGTCATATGGTCGATGACGATTTGTCCCGGCATTCTTTCATCGCTAAAAATGAGATTCATCCTTCTCCCTCCTGTTCCGGATTCTCCTTTGCATATTTTTCATATGCAATAACAATTCTTCTTACTAAAGCATGTCTGACAACGTCTGCATCCTTTAAAAAGCAGAATTCGATTCCTTCCACTTTATCCAGTATCTTGATTGCTTCGATTAAGCCTGATTTTTTTCCCCTTGGCAAATCGATCTGTGTGATGTCCCCGGTTACAACCATCTTTGAGCCAAATCCTAATCGGGTCAGAAACATTTTCATCTGTTCCTTGGTTGTGTTTTGAGCCTCATCCAGAATGATAAAGGCATTGTCCAGGGTTCTCCCTCTCATATATGCCAATGGCACAACTTCGATGACTTCCTTTTCTTTCAATCTCAGTGCACTGTCTCTGCCCATTATCTCATAAAGAGCATCATAGAGCGGTCTTAAATATGGGTCTACCTTCTCCTGCAGATCTCCGGGAAGGAAACCGAGGCGTTCTCCGGCTTCCACAGCCGGTCTCGCAAGTATGATCTTTTGAACCTCTTTATTTTTAAACGCATTAATTGCCATAGCAACAGCGATATAGGTTTTTCCTGTTCCGGCCGGTCCTACGCCGAATACGATATCATGCTTTTTAATGCTTTGCGCATAGGTGGTTTGTCCGAGGGTTTTTGGCTTGATGGGCTTTCCCTTGTGTGTAAAGCAGATGGCATCCTTATTGATATTGTTATCCTTATAGGACAATCCTTTTTTATTTAAGCTGATGACGTAATTAACCTTCTGAGCATCTATTATCTCTCCGGATTCCAGAATTCCAAGAAGCTCAGCAATGACCTGCTGCGCTTTTTCCGCTTCTTTCCCCTTGATAATGATTTCATCCTGCCGCTGAACGATTTCTACATCGTAATTATCCTTAATTATTTTTAAATTTACATCAAGGTTTCCAAACAGTTCATCTGTATCCTGTTCATGATCTATTTTTATCTTTAGTTCTTCAATCAGTGGGGTTTCCAATCATAATCTCCTTCTCAATACCGATTTTTTCCAAAGTCTCCAACATAATGGTTACTCCTATTATATTTTCTCCGGAGGAAAACTTCAAACTTTTATTTAGTATTTGTGATTTTTCTGCCACTTTTTCTTTGATCGCCTGCCGAACCAGCCTGTTTGCCTCATTTCGTATCTCTGATTGGCTCCTTTCCTGTCTGGTTACCACTACCTCGTCTATCCTGACAAATGCCAAAGACATGGGGATGGGACGAATCGTATGAAACGAGGTTCTTTCTGAATATACGGAGTTCTCATAATTATAAAATATTCTTGCCGTATTAATTTTCAATTCTCCGATTTCCAGTCGGATACCGTAAGTGCTCCTCCCAGTGGATTCTTTGATATCCTCGTATTTTTCCTGATAATAAAACAGTCGATAAGGTACTTTGGCATATACCTCCCCCGCTGAATGAACATACCGTTCCGTAAGCCCGGCGGTCGGTGTGCCGTAGGCTGTATTTCTTAAAGGAACGATTCCAGAGATGAGGACATCACCCGGTTTGACGAAGGTGCCCTGTTGTGCGGCTACGACACCTTCTCTGGCGATGGTCTTCTCAACATATCCCTCTTTATCCGCAACGATATTGCATGGTTTCGATTTATCAACAGGCTTTGGAGTGATTGTGCCTTCTACAATGGAGACTTCTGCCAAATTTCCTATATATTTTACCCCAATCCAGGCAATATTATCAAGGTCTTGATAAATATGAAGCTTTACATTCTTCAGATCGACCCGCTTACTGCAGCCCTCGTATAGCCCGGCTTCTCTTAAACTGTCTCTGATTTCTGTTTCCGTAAATTTCTCATACCCAATAATCCGGATTTCAGACACAAAGGTGCCTTGATAAAAAAGAATAAGCGCAAAAATAATCAGGCCTGCTATGGTGCTCCTCTTGCCAAAAGTTCTTTTTATGGCAGGCTTGTATCCGCTTTCTTTGATAACGGTGATCTGATAGCGGTTTTTCGCTATTCTTAGAAATTCCTTATAGTCCCATTCCATCAGAGTCAGCGACATCTCAATGTCATTGGCGGGATGGATGTCCCTCATCGGAATACCTCGACGCACACATTCCGTCAGCAGTTTTTCTTGTTCAAATCCTTCCACCTTGATCCGGATGGAATACTCCATGAAACTTCCTTTATTCCTCATGAAGATCACCTTTTTTCCCGGAATAAAATTCCACCGAAAGAATCTCTCCCGTTACGATCATTCTTTCCTCTTCTATCAATTTTACACGGAGCCCGTCACCGTTGATTGCACTGAAGCGGTTTCCGTGGTCCACAACGACACTGTTCTCCGTAATGAAAACTATTTTTTTCACATTATCAAGAATGCCTGTCTTCCCGCTGACAAGAAGTCTGGGCATCTTGATACTGAAATCGAATAATAATTCCTCCCTGACGTTCATAGCCACCTCTTCGCGTTTTCTGGATTGTGCAGTAAGCCCTACTGTACAATTTTATGTTTCCGGACATAAAAAATAACCTGGTTGTTACCAACCAGGTTCTAATTTCTTTTAACATTCTGTCCGATTTTCTTTGAAAATCGCCCGACAGAATTTAGGCTGAAAAATCACAAATCTACGATTTGTAGATTTTTATCGTCGGAATGTATGTTTTGTTAAAACAGCCCTTCGACTATTTTTTTAACAACGCCTCCATCGGTAAGGCCTTTGACCTTCGGCATAACCGCTCCGATCAGCTTACCCATGTTTTGTCTGCCTCCCTCGATACCGAGTTCGGCTGCCGTTGCTTTTACAATCTCCGTAATTTCTTCGTCAGAAAGCTGCTTGGGCAGATACTCCATCAAAATTTCGATTTCTCTGTTATAGGCATCTAATAAATCCGTTCTTCCTGCTTTTTCAAAATCAGAGAGGGCATCTTTTCTCATTTTTACCTGTTTGCTCAAGATCGTTAATATTCCTTGATCATCCAGTTCTTCTCTATTGTCTACTTCATACTGCTTGATTGCAGCTCTGGCTAAATTTACTGTATTTTTTCTGATTTCATCTCTATCCTTCATGGATTCCTTGAAATCATTCTGTAATCTGTCTTTTAAAGACATCAGTGACACCTTCTTCTTAGAATTTCTTCGCCTTTTTCCTTGCGGCTTCCGACTTTTTCTTTCTCTTTACGCTTGGCTTTTCATAATGTTCTCTTTTTCTTAGCTCAGACATTACTCCATCTCTTGCGCAAGAACGCTTAAACCTTTTTAGCGCGCTTTCTAAACTTTCGTTCTCTCTTACAACTACTTGTGCCATTTATTCATTCCCCTCCCTCCATGTCCTGAAATCTCTTAGATGCTTATCAAACGGATTTACCTATAACAAAAGTATTATACATGCTTTCCATACATTAGGCAAGTTTTTTTTCCTCAGCCTGGCGGCCAAGTCATCTTTCTCTTTCCCAGCAAGTGGAAATGCAAGTGTTTTACGGTCTGCATTCCGTCCTCACCGCAATTATTTACCAGCCGGTAGCCGTTTTCCAATCCCAAATCCTTCGCAATCTCTTTCACCTTAACCATGAGATAACCGACAAGCTCAGCATCATCGGGCTGCAAATCATCCAATGATAAAATATGCTTCTTCGGAATCACCAATACATGGACCGGCGCCTGAGGCTCTAAATCATGAAAAACCAGGATCCTGTCATCCTCATAAGCGATTTTTGAAGGAATGTCCTTATTCGCTATCATACAAAAAATACAATCTGACATCTTTTCACTCCTAACTTTAACGTTGTAGATTTTCATCGTCTTTTTTTAGATTATTCATATAGTTGATTGCGCAGCTTCGGCTTTCAACACAGATTTCCTGATCCAGGTTCTTCCTTATGTAATCCTGCCCGATCGCCGTTACTGCAATCGTTGAAACAAGAAAGATGATGATAACGAACTGCAAAAAAAACTTTTCCATATGAGATCGCTCCTATTCGGATATTTTGTTCATTCTATCATTTTTTATTGGCTATTATATGAAACTTTTGAAATTGCATTGATTTTACACGCGGAAATGCAGTCGCCGCAACGGATGCACTCTGGGCTGTTCGGCTTCTCATTCACACAGATATTCATTTTGCAGGCTCTTTGACAATCCTTGCAGTTTGTACATTTTTCCCTGTCGATACGGTATCGATACAGTGCAATGGGATTAAAGAAGCCATAGATTGCTCCAAGCGGACAAAGATATTTGCAAAACGGCCGATACAGGATAACGGACAGTATGATCAAGGCAATCAAAATAAGGTTTTTCCAGGCAAACAGAAATCCAATGGTCTGGCGGATTCCCCCGTTGAGCAGAACCAGAGGCCAGCCGGCGAACAGCGTTCCAGAAGGACAGATCCACTTGCAAAACCAGGGTTCTCCCTGCCCGACAAAATCAAGAACGAACATGGGAAGCAAAATGACAAATACCACAAGAATTCCATATTTCAATAGGCGCAAGTACCGGTCTCCTTTTACCACTGAAATTTTTCTTCCAAACGGAATTTTATGCAGGAGGTCCTGCACCAATCCAAAGGGGCAGAGCCAGCCGCAGACAAATCTTCCAAGCAAAGCGCCGATCACGAGGAAAAATCCTGCTAAATAATAGGAGAAGCTATAGTTTCTCGACGCAAGGACCGCCTGCAGAGATCCGATGGGGCAGGATCCCAGCGCGCCCGGGCAGGAATAACAGTTTAATCCCGGCAGACAAGCTGATTTCAAAGGCCCTTTATAAATACTGCCATCGGTAAAGCCCTTCACATATCCGTTTGTTATCGCGGCAAACCCGATTTGGAACCACAAACGAATCTGCGCTTTCGCTGCTGTAAATCCATTAACCAATTCCGATACACTCCAAACATATGTTAATGGCTTTCCTTAATACCACGTCCATCTCACCGCGGTAAATACCTGCAGACATGAAAACAACCCCGGCTGCAATTATGACAGCCGGAACCCATTTATTGTATGTTTTACTCTTGATTTTGAATATTCTCTTCAATGATAGTAACCCAATCTTCCTTTTCTCTGGAACCGATATAGAACTCGCTGACGATATTGCCGTCACTGTCCACAAAAAAACTGGCCGGAATCGCATCAAACTGATTCAGTACTGATTCGATCATTTGCTCTGAAATAAGAAGGTGCGTGTAGTCTGCACCGGTACCGGAAGCGATTTCTTTCGCCAGCTCCCGCTGATCCTCAATGACGTTCATATCCTCATCCTGTACATCGACAACGATACCCACGATATTGACTCCCTTCGATATATATTCTTTATGCAATTCTCCTAAAGAAGGCATTTCATCAAGACATGGCCCGCAAAAGGTTCCCCAGACATTTACCAAGGTCAGGGAATAATCTTGAAAGATATCCTGATTGAAATCTCCCCCGTAGATATCCTTTGTCTGAAAGCTGGTAAGCCCGATCGATAACGGTTCATCGTCCTTCGATGGTTCCTGCTCCTGACTTTGCTCTTCGGTTTGCGTTCCGTTCTGATCTTCAGGCTGTACCTCATTTTCAGTGCCGCATCCCGTCGTCAGGATCAAACTCAGCAACAATATGATAAAAAACGTACTTTTCAAGTTATCTATCATGGCTATTTTCTTCATATAGAAACCTCCCTTATTTTCTTATACTCCCTTTTACCCCGTCATGATAAAGTTCAATCAATTCCACATCTGCAAAAGAATTGCATTGTGCTTCCTCACCTTTGCAGTATACTTTTAGATAGTTATCCGACAAGCCTTCCAGCAGGCCGGTCTGGGGATCATACCATTCCAACAGGACCCTTCTCATTGTGCCGATATTTTGTGTAAAAAACTTTCTGGCCGCCGCATCCGCAGTATGAATAAGTACTTCGCTTCTTTTCGCTTTCACCTCAGGTGAAATATGTCCTTTCATTTCAGCTGCCTTCGTACCTTCCCGTTTGGAATATTTGAATACATGAACCTTGCAAAATCCTGCCTTTTCCACCACGTTACAGCTTTCATGAAAGTCTTCTTCCGATTCTCCCGGGAAACCGACGATAATATCCGTGGTGATACCGTATTCCGGATCATATTCTTTCAGCATGTTGATCAGCTTTAAATAATCATTGCTGCCATAGCTCCGATTCATTTCTTTGAGAATCCGGTCGCTGCCGCTTTGCAAAGACAAATGCAGATGCGGGCAAAGACGTTCATATTTCAATAATCTACTGGCATAATTCACGTCGATGACATTCGGCTCAAGTGAACCGAGCCGAATCCTGAAATCGCCCGGCAATTCGTTTAGTGACTTTACAATAACTTCTATACCGTAAACTTCTTCTGTCTCACCGTATCCTTTTTCCAGGCCGTACAAAGCCGTATTGATCCCGGTCAGGACCAATTCCTTAAATCCCTGTCGGATCAGGCTTTCCGCTTCTTTGATGATATCCTCCTTCGCCCTGCTTCTCACCGAACCTCTGGCATAAGGTATGATGCAGTAGGAGCAGAACTTATTGCAGCCTTCCTGGACTTTTATATACGCTCTTGTCCTGGAATCCATGGAGGTGATAATACCGGTTTCCTCGTATTCCGTTAGCTGTTCCAATTCCTTGATATGACAGTCGACACCCTTGCCTTTGACATATTCTTCGATGTAATCGGCCAGCTTGTTTTTTTCATTGGTTCCGGCAACGATGTTGACGCCCTCGATGTTTTTTGCCTCATCGGGACTTACCTGGGCATAACAGCCGATAACGGCGGTGATGCTGTCAGGATTGATCTTCTTTACCCTTCTGATAAACTGTCTGGATTTCCGGTCCGATAAACCGGTAACCGTACAGGTATTGATCACGTAAACGTCTGCGAAATCATTCTCTCCGACAATCTCGTAGCCTCTTTGCAGAAATTTTTCCTTCAAAGCTTGCGTTTCGTATTGATTCACTTTACACCCGAGGGTGTGAAATGCTATTTTCATATCATTCTCCGCTTTCCTGTCGTTAAATTTTTTGGTTTACTCAGCAGCTCCTATTTAATGTCCACTGAAGCTGCAAGGTTTTTGAAGATAAACGTACAAAAACCTTGCAGCTGAACATGGCGTTTTTCAAACGTCATGTTCAGTGAGACATCAAAGAATGCTGCCAAAGGCATGAAAACATATATTTATGCCTTTGGCGCGGCTTTCGCCGCGCGAATAAATCGCAATGCGATTTATTCAGCAGACATTATTTATTGTAGCAGTTTCTCCTTTTTCTGTAAACGGAATTCACACTGTAACAAAATAAGTTAAAATCTGTCATTATTTTAAATTGTTAATTCGATAAAGTGGTGCTAGAATGAAGCTGTAAATATTGTCCAAAATATGGTAGTAAGGAGGTCATTTAATGAAGAAACGTTTAGCATTCAGTATTTTACTGGTTACGGCTCTTATTTTTGGCAGCTTTGGTTTTTCATGCGGAGCAAATTCCTATACTGTCCAGTCGGGTGACGTACTCTGGGAAATCGCCGAACAGTATGATACGACCTATCAAGAGCTCGCAAAATACAACCAGATAAAAAATCCCGATCGAATCTATGTAAACCAAGTTATTAAAATTCCGGATTCAACACAGACCGAACCGGTGACTCCAACGGTGCCGGTGGGCGACACGCCGACTCCGGCTCCAAATCCTCCGATTGCTGCGGATACGATTTTGCAAAACGGCATCATCTATACCATTGATGAAAAAAACACCGTTGCGGAAGCCATTGCCCTCAAGGATGGCGAGATTCTTTTTGTAGGAAGCAAATCGGGCGCAGAAGCCTACAAGGGAAGTTCAACCATTGTCGTTGACTTGAAAGGAAAAGTCGTAATGCCTGGTTTTGTTGATGCACATGTTCATGCACCGGGAACCGCTATGACTGAGCTATTTGATATTTATCTTTATGAATCACTAACAAAGGAACAGACATTGGCGGACATCAAGACCTTCATCGACGCACATCCAAATCAGAACGAATATTGGGGTTCGGGATTCTCCGTTGGAATTGGTGAGGAGTCCAAGGGTCCAAAGGCGGAATGGCTGGATGCGATCTGTAAGGATAAGCCGATCATTCTCACCTCCAACGACGGTCATAATTTGTGGCTCAACACCAAGGCGCTGGAACTGAACGGAATAACAAAGGATACAGCAAACCCGGCAGGCGGATTGGTACATAAAGATCCCTCTACCGGAGCACTTTGGGGTACATTAACCGATGCTTCTTCCCTGGTGACCATGTCTCAGACTTACACGGCCGAACAGGAAGCGAAAGCTTTGAAGGCGTTTCAGGAAAGCATGCATGGCTGGGGTTATACCTCCATTATGTCCATTGCACCGATCGATGTGGATGTAGACAGATATCAGGAATTGGAGCAGAAAGGCGAACTCACCATGAGAGTCAACCTTGCCCAGCAGATCGATAACGACAAACCATTTGAACCTCAGCTGCAATCCCTGGTCAATATGAAAAAAGAATATGACTCCGATCTGATCGATGTAACCACAGCGAAATACTTTGCCGACGGCGTCGTCGAGGGAACTACGGCTTATCTGCTTCAGCCTTATGATGCTGCCGCAGGCCTTGATCCGAATTATGTGTCCGAATTTTATTGGGATCCCGATAAACTGGATCAATACTTCAACGAAACCATGAAGGCAGGTTTCCAGATCCATGTTCATTCCATCGGAGATGCATCAACAAGGCTTGTTCTGGATTCCATGGAATATGCACAAAATCTGAACCCAACGCTGGACAACAGAAATGTAATCACCCATCTGCAGCTTGTTGATAATGCAGATAAGGCTCGATTCGGCAAACTGGAAATCGTCGCCGCCCTACAGCCTTACTGGCATTTGA
>CAZTEH010000106.1:0-13080 GCA_964612345.1 uncultured Oscillospiraceae bacterium
TGCGCTGACACTGATAAGAATTGAACGGGTATCGAAGATAATCCCAGAGGTTAATTGGAAAGGTACCATCATGATAGCAAGGCCGATGAGTCCAATCAGAATACCATTTATATAAGGAATTGCTTTTTTACTGCGAAAATTAATAACATAAGTAAATTCATAGACAATAATCAGTGCCATTAACAGAGCCGCGTTATTAATCAATCCTACAAAAAGTTCAACATTCATTGTAATCATCTCCTGTTTTATAGCAGTACAAACGATAGGTTGGTATAAAACGATATAAGATATATGTATAAGATACTATCACTTTCGACAAATTGCAAGAATTTTCACGCAATAAGCGAATAGATCAGCACGTGAGTTATTTCGATGAATTGTATTATTTTATACCATGAATTTACATTGCATTAAACATAATTATATAATATAATGCATTAGGTGTAATTTAAACTACCAATATCGAAAAACTAGGTTATATGGAGTCGATTATGAAATATCGTTTTTATCTGCGTTTAAATGTCTCTGACGGCAATACGGTTAATGTTGGTGAGATTCATGAAATTCAATGGGACACTCGTGATTTGATCAAAGCCTCAAGCGGTTGGCTCATAGTAAATCAGGAAAAGGTCGGGATCGCTTCGGATTTCGTTCCCAAGCTTTATAAAGGAATTCTGGAATTAAAAAATTCAACTGAGACCTATACGGAATATGAACTGCATCATGGATTAGGCACAATAAAAAACGTGCTGGCGTTCTATGAAGGTTTGCTTCATGACTGTCAACAGTACCCTTATACGGAATTGTGCGGCTGTATTGAGAGTTAAAGTTCATAAACAATAAATAATGATTAAGAAACAACAAGAAGGTCATTCTTTCTAGAATGACCTTCTTGTTGTGATTTATATACTTCTTATTCTTATTTTATTTCGCCTTATTGTTTTTTAACAACCGGCAGCCAGATCTCCGTTTTGTAATTCGGGGATAACGTGTCTCCTTCCGGATAAACTTCAATGTCAGGTGCATCGGCATATTCATATCCCGAGGTCGGCAGCCATTCTGCCACAACCCGTTTCTGAAGCTCCTGTATGGCCTGAGACATAGGGCCGATACATTCAAAGATTGCCCATGTTGCTGCTGGGACCACGTATTCGCAGGTGTTTTCCGGCGCCTTCCTGTCTGTTGCGCTTGCGATATAGTAATCAAAATACCTGCCATTCATACATGTGCTGACTCCCAAGACTCCGCAGGGCTCCTGATTGGATAGCTTGCAAACTTCTTCAAACAATCCGTTTTGTAATGTTTCTGCCCAAAACTGTGGTACACGTTCCATACTTTCCTCCACAGTCATATCGAAATGCTCCTTAACACCCACGATACGAAATGCTTCCTTTTTTTCAATGCGATAATTCATTTCCACATCTCCTTTGATTGTTATTTGGAAACTCATGCGTGGAAATGCTTTCAAGGAAACACCCTCTGCGCGCGCAGCTGAGGGAGATACACCATGTACATTCTGAAATGCCCGGTTAAATGCAGTCGGTGATTCGTAGCCATACTTCAGCGACAAATCAATGATTTTGATATCACTGTTCTGTAGTTCAAAAGCTGCCGTGCTCATTCTTCTTCGCCGGATGTACTCTGACAGCGGAACATCTGCAATATAGGAAAACATTCTCTGAAAATGAAATGTTGAACAGCAGGCAATTCTTGCAAGATGATCATAATTGATTTCACGATCTAAGTTTTGTTCAATATAACCCACCGCCTGGTTCAACCGATCCAGCCATTCCATCGCATCATCTCCTTTCAATCAAAGTATAGCAACAATCAAAATACCCTGCCTCTCTTCTGATGCACAAAAATGAGAAGACATTTATTCCGTAATAATCTTGCAGAACTTGCGAACCTTGTCATCCAATTCTTTTGCGCTCATTTTTTTCACATCTTCAAATCCCGCCGTGCCTTTTATTCTATTTCTGGTCAGCTTTTCCTTCATTTTTTCAAAGCACTTATTTGTGTTGGTTCCGGGACTATGAGTTGCAAAAAAGTATATATTTTTGTCTTTTATTACGTTTTCGGAAAGGAATGAATTAATCGGCGGAGTAAAGCTGCGTGCCCAGATCGGTGTTCCGATAATGACCGTGTCATACCCGACTAAACTTAAATTCTCATTCAATAATTTCGGTTTTTCATGAAACATTACACTCTTTCCGCCCAAAAAAAACTTGCTGGATCCCTTCGTTGGAATTTCCTTTTCCGGTTTTAGCTTAATCGTATCCGCCCCTATTCTTTCAGCAATCATCTTGGCAACGAGACTTGTGTTGCCTGTAAGTGAATAATAGATTACAACTGATTTCATAGTACACCCCCTTTCCTTATTAACCACTTTCACTTATTGTTTATCATAATTTACATCGTTAATCAACAGAAGACAAGCATAAAACAAAAAATATATTTGAAGAACGTTCACCTTTTATTTCGTTCTATGTTTATATGAATTCTAATCAAATTTTAATGGAATATTAATTGACAAATTTGCCCTTTTATTATATATTGAATTCGCATTCAATATATTTTGGAGGAATTTTTTATGGCGAGAACAGAGGAACAAAACGAACAAATACGGGATGCGCGTATGGAAAAAATCAGAATTGAAGCACTGCATCAGTTTTCGAAGAAAGGCTTATGTGCAACACGGATCCAGGATATTGCGCAAGGTGCCGGGATGTCACAGGGGCTCCTTTACCACTACTATCCTTCCAAAGAAGCGATTTATCTTGATTTGATCAACGATGCGCTTGAGAAAACGAATCAGGCTGCAATTTCCGTGCGCGATATGAATGTAACTGCAAAAGAAAAAATCCTCTTTTCCCTGCAAGAGCTTTTTAAAACCATAGCTTACAGCGACCGGTTCCGTCAAACCTGCAGGCTTATCGCGCAGGCCAGCAATTCTGCAGAACTGCCAGAGGAATCACAGAACTTGATTATAGAAAAAAGAGAGATTCCCTATCGCATCATGGCGGAGGTCTTTCGGCAAGGCCAAAAGGAAGGCAGCGTGGTTGACGGAGATCCCGATGAATTGGCGACATTATACTGGACCAGCGTTAACGGATTATCGATTTACTATGCTACATTAAAAGTAATCGCATCCATTCCTGATTATAAATTGCTTGCAGCGATGTTTATTAAGGATATCGGTTTCAGCAGGGGAAATTAAATTGGGCGACCTGTCAAAAGGGTTAATTTTTATCGATTGGAGATTAAGTTTATGAGTATGAAAGGTAGAATGATGCATTTGATGATGAGATATCGTCATCTGCTGAAAGGAAAAATAAGGAGAGAAGTAATCGACAAGAACACTTCCGTCGAAAGATTGCGATCGGAGTGCGAAAGTTCCGCAGAACGACTGGCACACATGCCTGATGGGGTAACGGTCGAAAAAGCGGAATATCTTCCGATCTATGCTGAATGGATACGCCCAGAGGGAGCCGATGAAAGCAAGACGATTCTATACTTTCATGGGGGCGGATTTGTTATGGGCAATGCGAAATCACACCGGTGCATCGTCGGCAACTTTGTAAACATGGTTGGCTATAAGGCTTTGCTGTTTGATTATCATCTCGCTCCTGAATTCCCCGCACCTGCAGCGGTGAATGATTCTGCTGCAATTTACAGCTGGTTGCTCGAGCAGGGTTATCATCCGGAGGATATCATCTTTGCAGGAGATTCGGCCGGCGGAGGTATTGAACTTGGTACACTGGTTAAGTTAAGAGATGATGGTATCCCTATGCCTGCGGCCTGTGTGGCCTTTTCACCCAGTATCGATATGACCGTTTCCGGTGAATCTCATAAAACGCGTGCAAAAGCAGATCCATGTACTCCGAAAGGTATGACTGAAACATATTATGACTATTATGTCGGGAAGGAAGATCCGAAACATCCTTACATTTCACCGCTGTTTGCGGATCTCACAGGGCTGCCTCCGATCATGATTCATGTCGGCAATGACGAGGTTCTGCGTGATGATGCTACCCGGTTTGGAGAAAGAGCCGACTTCTTCGGTGTGGATGTTCGCGTGAAAGTCTGGAAAGGCATGTTCCATTGCTTCCCTCTTTTGGCTCCGCTGTTTGAAGAAGCAACGGAAGCAATGAAGCAAGTCGACACTTTTATAAAACATAACATGCAGAAAGAGAACGGCATCGCTGCAGCTTTCCTGTATATGACGATGCTACTTCCTATTTAAGGTTAAAAATTAAATTCCAAACGAGACAATTATAATAAACAGCTTTTGTCAAAGTGAAAGATGACTCTTTCTGATTTGGCAAAGGCTTTTTTGTTGATTTTTTATCGAATTATGTGGTCAATATTTGCTTTTTCAATCATTTATTGATTATATTTCGATGTTTCATGTATTATATGCCAAAAAGAGCTAAAGTTTAATCAATATTTGTCGATAAATGTAATACTGCCTCAGAAGGGCAGTATTGTTGTCTGTATTTCTTTCCAGGAGAATGCTCATGAAAAAAATTACCGCTGAATTTATCATAATATTGATTTTACTATTTAGCCTTCCCGGTACTGTTTCAGCTGGAGATTATAATTCAGCTTGGGGAAATGGGCTTAATAATGCTGACGTCGAGGCGATGGCTTCCTTGAAAAGTGCGGCTGCTGCAATTTGCGATGAAACGGACAGTGATTATGAGAAAGTCAGAAAACTGAACCAGTATATCTGCGATAATACAGATTACGATTACTCAAATCAATACGGCGGTTTAGCCGCTTTTGTAAATCAAGACAAGGTGATCTGTTCCGGATACGCGGAAGCACTTGCCTACTTGTTGGATTGTGTTAATGTAAAGAACTTTACGGTCACGGATTATGTCTCCTCCAGGAGCTCCACTGTTTTGCACATCTGGAATGCTGTCTATATTGAGGGAGAATGGTTCCACGTCGACCCGACCTGGAATGATGCGACCAGAAACAGAAGCTGTCCCAACGGCAGATATTTTTTACTGACCGTTGACGAAATCAGTTTGGACAGACAAACCATCTCACTGAATACCGAAGAGGATTATAATGACTTTTACAAATTTATCAAAACGATCACCCTTTCTTTAGAAACGACCGATATGGAAAGATGTTCCGTGCAAGGCAGCAGAATCTTCGTACCTCTCTATGAAACCGCCTATGCTCTTGGCGGTTATGTAAAACAGGATGACAACGGTGAAATCACTATAATTTTAGACACAAAAACATTAAACTTGACCATTGGAAGTCAACAAGGCTTTATGGACGGTGTGGAATTCTATATGGATGCAGCTCCTCAAATAATCGACGGCACGATTATGGTGCCGGTCCGTTTGGTTTTTGAAAAACTCGGCGCTGCAGTAAGCTATGATTCCATTTCTTCTTTTATGACCATCGATTATGATCCATACCAAACAAAATAAAAAATGAAATGCTTTTCGCATATCCGAATGCAGTCTCAAATCAGATTCCCTTCGCTGAGATGAGACTGAATTTTTTATTTGCATCCGATTTTAAACAATGACAAATTATGATCATTAAGATACAATTTATAAAAGAAATAAAATTAAGAAAGGCAGATAAAGCAATGATCGAAACGGAACGTCTATATATTGTCGATGCAACAGAGGCTGACATTGAGACTGTCATGAAATTGGAAAGTCATAAGGACAACAGAGATTTTCTTTGGGTTGGTACTTACGATGAGCATAAGTCGGAAATCGAAGACAAAAACCACCTGCTTTTCGTTTTCAAACGGAAGGAAGATGGTTTGATCATCGGTTATTGCCTGATCAGACTGGATTTTAAATCTCATATCTTCGAACTCAGAAGAATTGCGATATCCCATAAAGGAATGGGCTATGGAAAAGAAACGATGCTTGCATTATTCAAATATGCCTTTGAAGAGCTTGATACAAACCGTTTTTGGCTTGACGTTTATCCCGATAATACGATAGGTATTGAGCTTTACGAAGGTCTTGGAATGCATCGGGATGGAGTGTTAAGGCAAAATTACAAATCGGAACGCGGCTATCTGGACCAGATCATTTACTCTCTGTTAAGATCGGAATATTTCAAATGATTGCTAATGTAGCATAAGGAGCACAATCTATGTTTAACGCTAAGGAAATGGACGAACGGAGCTATCTGGATATGGTACAGAAAAAGCTCCAGACAGCATTTGATCATATAGAACAAAAAATAACTCATTATTCCGAAGAGATAATAGAAGCCAAACGTTATATGTATGAAAATCAAGCACAATTTGACGGAGCAGAAAAAGCATCCAACAGAATGTCCATATATCAAAATATCGCTGTTGGAGAAAAAGCTGTTGCAGAACGCTTAAAGCTACAGAAGTTGATTCAATCCCCTTATTTCGGGAGAATTGATTTCGCTGTAAGTGAAAATCCAAATGGAGATGTATTCTATATTGGCATCTACGGGTTTTCGGATTCTGAGAGCTCCGATCATATCATCTTTGATTGGCGTGCACCGATATCAAGTATGTTTTATGATTTTGAAATAGGACCCGCTTATTATCTGGCCCCTGCCGGGAAAATAGAAGGAGCATTGAACTTAAAGCGACAATATCGGATCAGGCAAGGTCAGATGGATTATATGATAGAAAGTTCCCTTAATATTGGGGATGATATTCTGCAAAAGGAATTAAGTCAAAATTCCGATGAAAAAATGAAAAACATTGTAACGACCATTCAAAGAGAGCAGAATAAAATCATCCGGAATGAAGCAGCAATGATATTGATTATACAAGGCGTCGCCGGCTCGGGGAAAACTTCCATCGCATTGCACCGAGTGGCTTTTTTGCTGTATCGCTATAAACAGACTTTAACATCAAGTAATATTCTGATTCTCTCTCCGAACAAGGTATTTGGCAGCTACATTTCTAATGTTTTACCGGAATTGGGAGAGGAAAACATTTTGGAAAGCGGGTTTGATGATATCGCCGCAAGCATCATGGATAAAAAATTTCTTTATCAAACTTTTTCCGAACAGGTTGAAGGCCTTCTGGAAACAGAAAGTGCCGAAGCAGTTGCTCGAATTAAGTTTAAGTCAACGAATCATTTTGTTGAACAGCTCCGATCCTATCTGAAATATGCAGATGATCACTATTTCGATCCGATTGACTTGAAGCTTGGGAACTTTTCCATTTCCAAAGCTGAGCTGCTTTCAAGGTATCAGGCACTTAAGAGGATTCCCATAAAAAAAAGATTGAGGCAAATAGCAGATGAAATGATTGCAAAATATAGAATGGTTTATGAAGAAAAGCCGGATTCAAAAATTGCAAATCAATTGAGATCCAGTATTTTAAAAATGTTCCGATTTCCTAAATCGATTACTTTGTATCGAAATTTCTATCACTATATCAATCAGGAGAATCTATTTCAATTTCATCAAAAAAACACATTCGAATTTTGTGATGTCTACCCTTTCATTTATGTTAAAATGCATTTTGAAGGTATTGCGCAGGATTATAAAGCAATTCAGCATTTGCTGGTCGATGAAATGCAGGATTATACTCCGATTCAGTACGCCGTCTTATCCAGGTTATTTTCCTGTAAAATGACTATTTTAGGGGACAGCAATCAGAGCGTTAATCCATACAGTTCCTCCACAGTAGAAAAAATACAGCCATTTTTTAAAGACTGCAATTGTACGGAATTATGTAAAAGTTATCGTTCGACAATTGAGATTACGAATTTTGCACAAAGAATACAGGAAAATAAAAATTTGATTCCTATTGAGCGGCACGGTGATGCACCATGTGTAAGCATTTGTAAAACACAAACAGATGAATATAATAAAATACTGGACTTAATCCAACTTTTCAAGCATTCCGACTATCAATCACTCGGAATTATATGTAAATCACAGAAACAGTCAAACGAATTATATGAGAACATAAGAACTGTCCATGATGATGTTCTTCTCTTAAATTTCAACAGCAGTGAGTTTAAAGAAGGGATTATCATTTCATCTGCACATATGTCGAAAGGACTGGAATATGATCAAGTAATTGTACCCCATGTTTCAGAGGATTTTTATAAAACAGAAATGGACAGAAGCTTGCTCTATATTGCCTGTACCAGAGCGATGCATAAACTGGAGCTGACATGTTTTGGAAACAAAACCGAATTCATTTCAAAGGAACTCCTCTGTTGATATTACATTCGCAAAGATTCCATGAAGCGATGCCATAATCGTATCATGAACAATGGGTGCAGGAATCGTAATTTTCTTCCATACGAGATCCTTCGTGGTACACGCATCATGAAGAACGGTAGTAGTGAGTCCAAAATCCTGTGCAGCTCTGACCGTCGTATCGATGCACATATGGCTCATCATTCCACAGACTATAATATGATCGATCATCTTCTTCGTCAGCTCATCTGCCAGACCGGTATCAAAAAAGGAATTGGGAGCATGCTTGACAAAAACCTTTTCCCCTCGTTGAGGTTTCACACTTGCGTGGATTTCAGCCCCTAAGGTATCCGGCAAGAAGAAAGGCGCTCCTTCCCGGATGTTGATATGCTGGACATGATAAACCGGCAAGCCCTTATTTCTGAAATAATCCAGGGTACGCTTCGCTTGTAAAGCCGCCTGCTCCGGTTGATACAACTCATTCTTACCATCTTTGAAGTAATCATTTTGAATGTCAATTATAATCAATGCACGATTCATTTATATTTCCTCCATATCGATATCATATTCCATTCTTTTTGCCGTAGTTTCGGCAGTTTCCCTTCCAAGAAGTTTTTTCACGATATATAAGGACATATTGATGCCGGCTGAAATTCCCCCGGCTGTAATTATGCTCTCTTCATCCACAAATTTTTTGTCTTTGATTACCTTGATTTGCGGGAACTCCTTTTTCAGCCTTTCAATGTCAATCCAATGGGTGGTGGCTGACTTTCCGTCGAGCAGCCCTGCCTTCGCCAGAAGAAATGCGCCCGTACAGACTGAAGCGACCAATCCGACTTGCTTTGCAGACTTTTTGATCCATTCGATGAGCACCGGATTATTGATCTCGATTTCTTCCGCACCGTATCCGCCGGGAATAATGAGAATATCAAACACAGGAGCGCTTTTAAAGTCATAATCCGGAAGAACCGTTAAGCCGTTCCGCGCTTTTATGGCTTCTTTTCTTTCTGCGACGGTATAGACAAAGAATGGCTTTTCCGAGATTTGCTTTCCGGCTGCCACAGAAAAAACTTCAAAGGGGCCTGCAAAATCCAAAACCTCAACTTGATTAAACAGTAATATTCCAACCTTCCACTTTTGAGACATAGTGATCAATTCCTTTCCGTATCACGCCATTATTTCAACTTCATTTGAATCGGGATCCAGGATACCGCTTTCATAATATCCGTCTCCTGTCTCTCTCGGACCGCTTTTCAAGGCATATCCGTCCTTGATGAGGATTTGCGTCAGTTCATCAACTTTTTCCCGGCTGCCCACACAGAAAGACAGATGGATCAATCCATCAGAGGATCTTGATTTATCCAGCCCGGTTAGATCGGGCTTCTGCATGAGCTCCAGTCTCGCCCCGCCGTCAAATGATATAAAATAGGTCTGCAATCCCGTCTTTTCATTATGATATTTATTATTTGCCCTACCGGAAAAGTACTTGGTGTAGAAATCCTTCAGGCGTTCCAAATTGTTAGTATAGATCGCAATATGGTCTATGTACATAGGCCTACCCTCCTAATATGCAAACATTTCTAAATTCATTTTACTACAAAAATCATAAGAAGTCGATTGTGCAGCAGCGTGATCCCTCCAATTAAAATAATGCATCCTCGAATGCATTATTATCTTATTAAAGGGAATTTACTTTCATGCATTTTATAAGCTCTTCACGATTACCTTCCCTGCTGATTCCAGCACTTCTCCAAAACTGCAGAACTGCGTTCCATCCTTTGATACGGTAATTGTAGCGGCAGCAGTAGAAAGTCTTGCGATTTCATAAAGAGAATCCTGGTTCAGTATGGAATAAGCGAGCGACGCTACCATTGCATCCCCCGCACCCACCGTGTTTTTGACCGGAATATTCCAGCTGTCTGCTTTGTATATCTCATTTTGGTTCACATAAACCGCTCCGTCGGGACCCATAGAAACAATCACAATTGGGATACCTTTATCGTGCAATTTTTTTGCCGCTTCCGCAACCTGCCGGTAATTATTGAACTCTTCATGGAACACTGTTCCCAGTTCCTGCAAGTTTGGTTTCACAGCATACGGTAACGCCTTCAAGCCTTCAAATAGGATCGCTCCTTCTGCATCAAGAATGACCTTAGCGCCTTTATTTTTAGCAATCGTTGTACATAGCGCATAAAAGTCGACCGGCACCCCGGGAGGCAAGCTGCCGCTCAATACAACGATTTCTGCCTGATCGGATAATGATTCCAGTTTCTCAAGGAAGATGCTTACATATTCCGGCTGTACATAGAATCCTTGCTCATTGATTTCCGTAACTTTATTGACGCTTCCATCAATTATTTTCAAGTTTGTTCTGGTTTCACCATCTATTTTCAGAAAGTCGCAATTCAGTCCGTTGGCATTCAAATGTGCAAGAAGTGACTCCCCCTGGCTGCCTGCAATAAGACCTGTGATCGTGACATCCACGCCAAAACTTTGGAGCACACGGCCAACGTTGATCCCCTTCCCTCCGGGATCAAGGCGTGTACTTTTGGCTCGGTTGAGTCCGTTGGGCACAAGCTTATCCAATACGATCGTTTTATCGATGGAAGGATTCATGGTGACGGTAATTACCTTTTTATTCATATCGGACTCCTTTCTTAAGGATACATTATTTAATAAACTCTCCGGAAAGAATCTGTTCGAAACCTAAATTAGATTTAGCTGTTACAAGAACCTGATCGTTATCAAATTGAAGGCTATATGTCGTTACAAAGCCTTCTTCCAAATCCTGAGCAATGATTTGAAATGTTATTTCATCCGTCCAGCTGCCTTTCATTGCCCTGTGATTTGGAACAGGTGAACCTCCGAATAGATTCCCGACATCTGTAATGCGAAACACACCGTCCAGCCCGACAGGAAAATCATATTGAACACCCTGGCGAAGTGTACAGCCATTGCTGCCTTCCTTGAAAGTCAGAGTAAAAACACTCGAATCTTCTCAGCTGAACTAATGTTCATTGATTTCTGTATAATCGCAGACATGATATTTGCTGCACCATTGCAATAGTTGAAGTGGCGACCTGGTTCTTCCTTCATCGGCAAATCAAGTGTAAATTCAGTCCAATTATCACTTTGCATCATTTGATTGGTTGACAAATCATTTGATATTTCCCATTCGAATCCTGTTGTCATAGTTAACAAGTTTTGAATCGTCACATCCTTCTTGCGTTGATATAACTTTATCGTCAACACTTTCTATTTTTCCTTCGTCTATTGCAATTCCAACTAATGCGGAAACAAAACTCTTCGTGCAGGAATTCAAGGAGTGAATATAGCCTTTCTGATATGGATAAAAATAGGTTTCATTTACAAGATATCCATTGCGAATGATCGTGATGCTGTTAATACTCTTATTGCTTTCCTTAATTGCCTGAATCATATCCGCCAGAACTGCAGAATCCATTCCTTGCTCTTCGGGGCTGGAGGTTCTCCAGCTGTCAGCCGGCCAATATTCTTCTGTCATAACTTGCTTTGAGCCTGATGAGTATCCTTTTGTTCCAAAAAGATAATATAGGCTGCAGCAGATATGATCAATACTGCCGGTATAAGAAAAACGGTATTCTTTTTCATTGTTCTGTTTCTCTGCCCTTCCATGCAGGAAGCTTTGCCAATGTGCGCACTGCCATCATACGAGCAGCTTCACGGTCTAATCCCTGCGTACGGATAAGAAACTCCGTCGTACCATCCAATTTTTCCGGATAGGACTGCATGGAACCATCGGGTCTAGCGCAGTAAATACAGTAATCCTTGCTTTCATCATTAAGCGGGAAATCGGCAGGCTTTGTCATTGGCATGCCGCAAGCGATACAAGTTTTCATAGTTTTTTCTCCTTTCAACATTTTTTATTTTTGCCCTCACCCGATAACAGTTTTAGATAGTTATCGATGAGAATATCACCATAACGACGGACGACATTTCCTTCCGGAGCAAACAGATCCCCATTTTCCAGATAATAATGTACAAGCCCCATCCACATGTTAAACAGCATATATGCCGGGATATCCTTATTTCTGTTTTGCCCGGACTCCCTTTCATAAGCGAGGCTGAAGTGAAACGAAACAGCAGACTGGATTGTCACCCAACTGTCCCTCGCACCGGCAGGAAGCATCTGGTTTTCGATGATCAGCCTCGTATAAAACTGTTCAAACTCCATGATTCCAGAAAGATGCGCTCTGAGAAGCTCCTCAATGGTTCCGCATGAATTCGCAAGAGCATGCGTCCGACGAGCGATTTTTTTACAGTAAGTCTCAATCACTTCCTCTATCAACGCTTCCTGTGTCTGGAAATGCACAAAAATGGTGCCATGGGAAACGCCGGCAGCCCGAGCAATATCCGACATTCGTGTGTTCATAATGCCGCGCTCTGAAAATATTTCATATGCCGTTTTCAACAGGAGTTCCTTTGTTTGTTCCTTTTGCAGCTGTCGATTTGTTTTTTTCATTTCGTTGACTCCATTTTCATTGACTTATGAGTCATTATAAAACGACTGATAATGAATGTCAACAGGAATTATATAAAAAAACCGCCTGAATTTAGTGTTGCACTAAACAGGCGAGCTTAAAAATCTTACTTAATCCTTATTATATCTTCAGTATCAATATATGGATTGTGATACCGCTGCGGTGTCTTCCATTGATAATAATTGCTTACCTCTTCTCATTTCTCTAAACATTTATTATTTCCTCACTTTCATCGTATAATTATTTTAGTCAGCTAAGATATTACTTAGCAACGAAAATTTGTTATTATAATATATCTGGACAATTTTTACCTAACTAGTACTTTGTTGCAACTAAATATTTATAATGGGATAAAGATGCTTGAGCT
>CAZTEH010000107.1:0-13056 GCA_964612345.1 uncultured Oscillospiraceae bacterium
GCTTCCTCAGGGTTGATTACACTGATAACCACGGCAGTGGATGCCACAATCGAGAATATTCCGGGTGTGGAAGCCGTTGCCACAGTATTTGGTGCGCTTTTTCTCGTTTCCCTGGGACTGATCATCACCGGATTTCAATTGAGAAAACGTAAGAAACGGTTCCAGCTTTACCAAAAAGTTCTGAATGGACGTACATACTGTATGATCAAGGAACTGTCCACAGTCAGTGGGGAAGGATCAAAATATATCATCAAGGATCTCCGTAAAATGATCAAAGCAGGACTGTTTGAGGAAGGATATTTGGATGAGCAGGAAACCTGCCTGATGACGGACTACACGACCTACACCCAGTATCTGGAGACCATGAAAAATGTGAAGGCGCAGCAGGAGGCAGAAAAAAGAGAAAACGAAAAATGGGTAAAGCGCGAAGGCGGCGCTGCGCTGAAGGAAACCATCGATGAGGGGAAAAATTATATCCGGGCGATCAAGGAGGCCAACGACGCATTACCTGAGGCAGAAATTTCAGAAAAGCTGGACCGGTTGGAAACGATTACCACAAAGATTTTCGATTACGTCGAGCAGCATCCGGAAAAACTGCCGGAGATCCGCAAATTTATGTGCTATTATATGCCGATTACCCTGAAGCTGGTCAAGGCGTATCAGAAGTTTGATGAACATGGGGCCAATGCGGAGGAGATTATTGCCACAAAGCTGGAGATCAAAGGAACCTTTGATACGATCAATAAGGCATACCAAAATTTAATGAATAAATTAATGCAGGCGGATATCTTGGATGTTTCTTCTGATATCTCCGCACTGGAGACGATATTGGCCCAGGAAGGCCTGACCGAGGACGAACTTACTTCTCAAGGAGGGAATAAAAAATGAGTGAAGAGATGAAAGAAAATGCAGTACCTACACTGACTTTTGATCCAATTGCAGAAGAAACGGAGGATTCCGCAGCGTCACAGACGCCTGCTATCCAGGAAACTCCCCTGACTCCGGAAGAACAGAAAATGGTAGATGAGTTTGCATCGAAGATTGAGCTCAGCAATTCCAATGTCATTATACAGTATGGCTCCGGTGCACAGAAAAAAATTGCGGACTTCTCCGAATCGGCACTGAACAATGTTCGAACAAAGGATTTGGGAGAAGTAGGCGGCATTCTTTCCGATGTTGTAACCGAGCTGAAAAACTTTGATGTTGAGGAGAACGAAAAAGGATTTCTTGGAATTTTCAAACGTACCTCCAATAAACTCGCCAACATGAAAGCAAAATATGATAAAGCGGAAGTGAATGTAAATAAGATCTGCACCGTACTGGAAAATCATCAGATTCAGCTGCTGAAGGACGTAGCCATGCTGGATAAGATGTACGATATGAACAAGGTCTATTTTAAGGAGCTGTCCATGTACATTTTGGCAGGGAAGAAAAAACTGGACCAGGTGCTGACCGTCGAATTGCCAAAGTTGACAGAAAAAGCACAGGCCAGTGGTCTGCCGGAAGATGCCCAAGCGGCAAACGATCTGTCCTCTTTGTTAAACCGGTTTGAGAAAAAGCTTCACGACCTGGAGCTTACCCGGATGATTTCCATTCAGATGGCGCCGCAGATCCGTCTTGTACAGAACAACGATACCTTGATGTCCGATAAGATCCAGTCGACGCTGGTCAATACGATTCCGCTCTGGAAGAGCCAGATGGTACTTGCTCTGGGGATCGCCAATTCCCAGCAGGCTGCACAGTCACAGCGAAGTGTGACGGATATGACAAACGAGCTTTTGCGCAAGAATGCGGCTACACTAAAAATGGCCACCATCGATACCGCAAAGGAATCGGAGCGCGGAATCGTAGATGTCGAAACCCTGGTAAGTACGAACCAAAGCCTGATTTCAACCTTAGACGAGGTTACTAAAATTCAGGAGGAGGGCCGTCAGAAACGGGCCCAGGCGGAAATTGAGCTGAGCCGTATTGAAGGTGAGCTGAAGCAAAAGCTGCTGGACATTCGGAGTTAATACAAAAAATAAAATGCTATCCGGTTGGATAGCATTTTTTTCTTTTCTACTTATCCTTCAGTGCAGTGATCGTTGAATATACCACTTTCAGCTCATGGACGCTGCACTCCTGTAAACTGCGTTCAATTTTATAGAGAAGCTCCCGGTCGTCTTTTCTTTCGGGGAAGAAAATATCATCCACGGAAAAATTTAATGTATGAGCCAATTTATATAGAACTTCTACTGAAGGGCTCCTGCTTCCCGCCTCAATTTGTTTCACATGGGAAGGAACGATTCCTATCATTTCTGCCAGCTGCTCCTGAGTAAACTTATTTTCTAAACGGGCTGCCTTGATCGCTGCTCCTAGTTTCTTTCTTTCGAATAACATAGTCTTTCAGCCTCCTTTACAGTAATCTTACAGGTCACTATGGGTCTTGAAAATCAACTAAAAGAATACTATAATAGAATCTATAAGTGTACATAAAATATTTACCATATTAATATTTCAAATTTGGAGGTAAGATAAAAAATTATGAAAGAGATCAATTACTCATTGAAAAGCAACCAAATCCGCGTTCTGATTCTTTCGGACCGCTTGCTAAATGAAGCAAAGGTATTAGCGGGATATCTCCGCTGCACGGGAAGCATTGATGTTGTCGGTCTCGCAGAGAACAAACAGCAGGCATTACGTATTGCAAAGTATCACTCTTTTGATTACCTGATTATCGCAGGTTATTTAAAACGGGAATATACCTATGGAGTGATCGTCGAACTTCAACAACAGCAGAAGGAGTTTTTGCCGGTGCAATGGGCTATCCTTGATTCATTGATTAACGGTTTCTGCCAGCGTTATCGAATCTCATTGAAATTTGAACGTACCCGTCCAATGGCAGATTTCGTCAGTTTTTTGGATGCCCATAAGGATGACCCCATACCCTCTTGCATGGAAGGGAACCTCTCTCAGGGATTAACATAATATAATATACAATAACTTGAAGGAGGTTGTAAAAATGTTTAAATCCCTCTTTGGAATCTCCTACTTTCATATAGTTAATGCGATACGCAGATTCAAGGACGCGATAAAAGGCAAGACAGCGGAAACCGAGGTTTCCAGTCAAACCGTAAATCGAGGCCAAATATCTGTACAAAGCATAAAGTTACATGAGGAGATTTCCGAGCAAAATATAAATTTGGATCCGGCTTCCATACCGAAGTATGTCAATCAACTTGCAAAACCGCCGGTATATAAGCCATTTATCATATACGTTAAAGTAAAATCAAAAGATGGAGAAAGTTACGAGGAACGACACCTGCATTTTGTGGACATTTGTGAATTCGAGCAACAAGTTCTTCCTGAGGGATTTCCTAAAACTACTGTTTGGGGATATGGCGGACTTGTGAAAGATACGGAAACAGGCGAGGTCATGTATTCGAAAAGTGCACCTGGTGCTACTTTTGAAGCAGTCAGGGGAATCCCAATCATGGTAAAGTGGGTGAATCAATTGACTGGAAGGCATCTGTTTGCAGTTGATCCCACGCTGCATTGGGCAAATCCCAACGATATGCCAATGGATCCTCCCAAACCATGGCCTCCATTTCCTCCGGGTTTTCCTGATGCGCAAAGCCCGGTACCCATCGTAACGCACCTGCATGGCGGCGAAGTACCTTCTATTTATGATGGTAATCCTGATACGTGGTTTACTGCCGATGGAACGAAAGGGCCTGCTTTTGTTACTTCCTTTTATATATATCCGAACAGGCAGGAGCCCGCGACACTATGGTATCATGATCATGCATTGGGCATAACCAGGCTCAATGTATACGCAGGACTTGCAGGCTTTTACCTTCTGCGTGACCCTGATAATTGCAATCAGGAAAGGTTTGATTTACCAGAAGGTAAGTATGAGATACCAATTGCAATACAGGATCGGTCGTTTAAAACAGATGGCTCTTTTTCGTTTCCTGAGGAAGGAATCAATCCGGAAATCCATCCATATTGGGTGCCTGAATTTTTTGGGGATACAATTATGGTAAATGGAAAAGTTTGGCCTAATCTTGATGTAGAGCGGCGGCAATATCGGTTCCGTCTTTTAAATGGATCCAATTCACGGTTCTATAATCTAAAATTGGAAAATGATATGAGCTTTATTCAAATCGGAACAGACGGCGGTTTCCTGGAAGAGCCGGTCGAACTGGATACGCTTTTAATTGCACCGGGTGAGCGTGCAGATATTTTAGTGGACTTTTCGGATATCGAGCCGGGAACTTCAATCCTTCTTTTGAATGATGCCAATGCTCCTTTCCCTGATGGAGATCCGCCTGATCCCGATACAGTCGGACAAATTATGCAGTTTACGGTTCCTGCTGATTCCCCGCCGCCGGTCAAACCGCAGAGGCTGCCTTGCAGGCTTAATAAAATAGTTGAGCTTATACCCGATTCACCACGGAGAATCCTGACACTGAATGAGGTATTAGGGCCTGAAGGACCTGTTGTGGTACTTTTAAACGGTCAGAGATATGAAGCCCATGTTTCCGAATTGCCAAGAGTTGGATCAACAGAAGAATGGGTTATTGCAAATCTGACAATGGATACGCATCCGATCCATTTGCATCTGGTACAATTCCAGCTTTTAAATCGTCAAGATTTTATGGCAGAAGAATACAAGGCTAAGTGGGAAGAAATTAACGAAATCCCGCCTCTAGACCATCCGACGGTGGTGCTACCGGTAAAACCTTATTTGACGGGAGAACCCATCGGTCCTGATGAGAATGAAAAGGGATGGAAAGACACTGTAAGGATGAATCCAAATCAGGTAACACGGATCAGGGTAAGATTTGCACCTCAGGACATCCCTGCTTCCGATGTAAGCCCGGGGGATAATCGGTACCCGTTCGACCCGACACGTGGTCCCGGATACGTATGGCACTGCCATATTATTGATCATGAAGATAATGACATGATGAGACCATATAAGGTGAAACCATAAAAATTGACCCCCTTTCACAGGGGGTCATACTCTTTTACATCGCCTTCAATATCTTATCAATTGTCGCTTTGGCGTCGCCAAAGCACATATAGGAATTTTCCTTATAGAACAGTGGATTCCCCACTCCGGCATAACCTGCGCTCATCGAGCGTTTGAACACGATCACTGTATTTGCCTTCCAGACTTCCAGTACCGGCATTCCTGCAATCGGACTTGTCGGATCGTCCATGGCCGAAGGATTTACCGTATCATTGGCGCCAATTACCAGCACCGTGTCTGTTGTCGGAAAATCTTCATTGATTTCATCCATTTCCAGAACAATATCATACGGAACTTTCGCTTCCGCCAAGAGGACATTCATGTGGCCAGGCAGACGTCCAGCTACCGGATGGATTGCAAAACGTACCTTGATGCCCTTCTCTCTAAGGCTTCTTGTGATATCCGCGACCGGATACTGTGCCTGGGCAACGGCCATACCATAACCGGGAGCGATGATGACAGAACTGGAGTGCTTTAATAGATCCGCCACATCCTCCGGACTCATTTCACGGTACTCTCCTTCCTCCTCGGCAGCTCCGACTTTTGCACCTTCATTCCCAAAGCCTCCTGCAATTACTGAAATGAAGGAACGGTTCATGGCTTTACACATGATGTAGGACAAAATCGCGCCGGAAGATCCGACCAGTGCTCCCGTTACGATCAGCAGGTCGTTGGAAAGCATGAATCCGGCTGCAGCTGTAGCCCAGCCTGAATAAGAATTCAGCATGGAGATGACCACCGGCATGTCTGCACCGCCGATGGAGGCCACCAGATGCAAACCTAAAAGTAGGGCGATTGCAGTCATTATGGCCAGATATAGCATAGACCCGCCGACATTGATGAATAAGACCATAAGCACGATGGAAGCGACGATAGCCGCAAGATTCAACCAGTGCTTGCCCGGCAGGGAAAGGGCCTTCGATTTTATGATCCCGCGAAGCTTACCGAAAGCCACAATGGATCCGGTAAAGGTGATCGCACCGATGAATACTCCCAGAAAGATCTCGGTCAGTTCTATGGTCAGGAGGGTACCGTGTACAGCCTCCTCACCGACTGCTGACGCTGCTTTTAAGAAACTATTATAACCGACCAGAACTGCCGCCAGACCTACAAAGCTGTGCAGACAGGCCACCAGCTCCGGCATCCCGGTCATTTCAACCTTTACTGCCAGACGGGCTCCGATCAGGCTGCCGATCAGCATGGCAACCAAAATATAGATCAAAGCCTGAACGTTGGCATTTGCAATCGTTGCCAGCAGCGCAATCGCCATACCGGTGATCCCGAAAAGATTTCCCATTTTAGCGGTTTCCTGTTTTGATAATCCAGCTAAGCTTAAGATGAACAAGAGAGCCGCAATCAAATATGCTACTGTTATGAATCCTTGAAACATTGTGCTTTCCTCCTCACTATTTGCTGAACATCTTCAGCATGCGCTGGGTCACTGTGAATCCGCCAACGACATTGATGGTTGCAATTAATATTCCGATAAACGACAAGATGGTAATGGCATTGATGTCGGGACCGATCTGCAGCAGCGCGCCCACCACGATGATGCCGGAAATGGCATTGGTCACAGACATGAGCGGTGTATGCAGGGAATGGGTCACGTTCCAGACGACATAATAGCCTACCACACAGGCCAGTATGAAAACTGTGAAGTGGGATAAAAACTCCGGAGGAGAGTACATGCCCATGAGAGCCAACAACAGGATTCCCGCCAAACCCAGCGTCATTTTAAGCCCTTTGGTATTTTTCTTCTCTTTGGTTGGCGCAGCGGCTTCCGTGGTTTCTTTCTTTGCCGGTGCAGCGGTTACGCTGATGGCCGGCGGCGGGAAGGTCACTTCTCCGTCATGGATCACGCTCATGTTGCGCAGGATCACATCTTCAAAGTCAATGTTGATATTGCCGTCTTTTTCTTTGGAAAGCAGCTTCGTCAGATTTACCAGATTCGTTGCGTACATTTCCGAGGACTGGGTCGGCAGACGGCCCGGCAGATCATTGTAACCGATCACCTTCACTCCGGAAGCCGTTACGATCATTTTGTCGGGAACCGTATATTCGCAGTTTCCGCCTGTAGCGGAAGCCATATCCACAATAACAGAACCCGGAGTCATGCTGTCGGCCATTTCCCTGGTGATCAGCTTGGGCGCAGGCTTTCCGGGAATAAGCGCCGTCGTTATGATGATATCCACCTCTTTTGCCTGCTCGGCAAAAAGGGCCATTTCCGCTTTAATAAATTCATCGGACATCACCTTGGCATAGCCGCCGGAAGTTGAGCCTTCTTCCTCGCCCCCAAAGTCCAGTTTCAGGAATTCTCCACCCATGGATTCAATTTGTTCCGCCACCTCCAACCGGGTATCAAAGGCTCGAACAATGGCTCCCAGGGAGCGGGCTGTTCCAATGGCAGCCAAACCTGCTACTCCTGCACCGATGACCATAACCTTGGCCGGCGGTACTTTGCCTGCTGCGGTGATCTGCCCGGTAAAGAATCTCCCGAAATGGTGGGCTGCCTCAATAACGGCGCGATAGCCCCCGATATTGGCCATTGAGGAAAGGGCATCAAGAGATTGGGCGCGGGAAATACGCGGTACCATGTCCATTGCCAGAGCATTGATCTTTTTTCCGGAAAGCTTCTTAACCAGATCCGGATGCAGCACAGGATACAGGAAGCTGACCAGAGTAGCCCCTTCTTTGATGCTTGCAATCTCCCCATCGTTGGGAGAGTTTAGTTTGTAAATAAGACCGGAGCTCCAAATGGTGTCACGATCTGCAACATCAGCGCCGGCAGCACGATAAGCCTCGTCGGCAAAGCTGGATTTCTCACCGGCGCCGGACTCGATCATGATTTCAAAGCCGAGTTTTATCAGTTGCCTGACCGTGTTGGGCGTTGCAGCGACACGAGTTTCGTCAGCAATACTTTCTTTTGGAATACCTATTTTCATTCTCTTACTCCTTCCATCCTGAAAGACGATAATTAAAATTATATATACCCTATATTGGAATTAAATAAAGCGTATCGTTATTAGAAGAAAAAAACTGTGATTTGGAGCACATTTTGTATATTTATTGTTCCCAAAAAAAAGAAAAAACCGCTGCTTGAGCGGTTTCTTGATCTATTTTACTGAATTGGCTCTCTTGTTTGAAGCTGGCTTGCAAAAACTCCTTTCATATTCTTTTCATTTTGTATAATATGAACGCAGCACGATTTTGTTTTATATCGATTAATCTCCGGCAGGATATGTTAAAAAATTTAAGTTTAAGAATATAGGAGGACTGAAATGTCGGCAAATATAAGTGATCATTACCCGGAAAATAAAGTTGAGCGGTACGACCTGCTGTGCAAACAGCTAACGGCTCTGGTTGAGGGGGAAAAGGAACCGATCCCAAACCTGGCCAAGGCTGCACCCTTTGTGTGGATGATGTCCATCAATTCCCGGGACATATCGCTTGCGACAGTGCATCCAATTCGGAAATCGTCATCCCCATTCGCTCCGGAGATCAAATCGTTGGAGTCCTTGATATCGACAGCCCGGTGTTGTCCCGGTTTGACAGCCTCGATCAGGACGGGCTGGAAGAGTTCGTGCGGATACTGGAACGTGCTTGTGAATGGCGAGAAATAGGGCGCCTTTGTGATGAAATCACAGAAAAGGGAATCATAGATCTGATATAGTAGATAAATATGTTAAAACAAATTTAAATGAACGGAGGGCCCTTAATGAAGCGCAGAATTCTTATTGGATCAGTGATTGGTGGGATATTAGGTTTTTTATACTACAAATATATAGGCTGTTATACGGGAGGCTGTCCCATCAAATCCGATCCGGTCCTGTCAACCATCTATGGAGCCATCATAGGAGCATTGGTTCTTGAATTGATGGATGAACTACGGAACATCTTGGCAGCACATAAATCCAAAAAAGGCGGGCCTGTGATGATTGCTTCAAATGACAGTAAAGTAACGAAATTTGAAAACCCGAAAAGACTTGAGGAGCTTGATCCGCGAAATACTTTGATCAAAGCAGGATTTCAAGAAACTATGGTATTGTGCGATATCGGAGCCGGCAGCGGAATCTTTTCCTTGCCTGCAGCACAAATCAGCAGCAACGACATTTATGCGCTTGAAATATCCGATCCTATGATCGAATTACTGAAGAGCAGAATAAAAGAGAGTAAAATCCAAAATCTCAAAATCAGAAAGGTTGACTCCGACAGATTGCCTTTAGAGAATGATCTCTGTGATATGGCCCTCATGGTAACGGTTTTTCATGAGATAGAGGGTAAGGACAGTATGCTTGGCGAGATAAAAAGAATTTTGAAGAAGAAGGGCAGATTAATGATCATTGAGTTTCATAAAAGGGAAACGCCAATGGGGCCGCCTGTTGACCATAGGATTTCAGAAGAGGATGTTGAGGAAATATGTAATCACAACAATTTTATAACCATTGAGAAATTCACAATGGGTGACAACTTTTACGGTATCGTTTTTGAAGCCTCGTAACATTTTCCCCCTTCCACCATACCCTATACTAAAACAACATAGGGGTGATAGAAATGAAGGTGGATGCGATCTTTGAGGGCGGAGGCGTCAGAGGGATCAGCTTTGTCGGTGCGATATGCTGTCTGGAAGAAAAGGGGTGTGAATTTCAAAGACTTGCAGGAACATCAGCCGGGGCCATTATGGCGGCGCTTTTGGCAGTCGGTTATACCGGCAAAGAGTTGAGCGTAATCATGGACACCGATTTCAGTAAATTTTTAGATAGAGATGCGCTTCAGGCAATCCCGCTGCTGGGTATTCCACTCGGATTGCTCTTTGAAAAAGGATTGTACCAGGGAGACTATATTGAAGGATGGATGCAGGAGCTTCTGAAAGCAAAGGGCAAAACAAAATTCAGAGACGTCATGCTAGAAGGTAAGAGCAGATTAAAAATTATTGCCTCGGACATCTCGAAGAAGGAAATCATGATTCTTCCCGACGATCTCCCCAAATACGGAATCGACCCCTTGGAATTTGAAATCGCCAAAGCGGTGAGAATGAGTGCAGGGATTCCTTTGTTTTTTAATCCGGTAATCATCAAAGATAAAAATTGCGGAAGCTACATCGTAGACGGCGGCGTCCTAAGTAATTTTCCCGTTTGGATCTTTGATGTGGATGATACGCCCGGATGGCCTACCTTCGGGTTCAAGCTGGTGGATTCCTCTGCAAGTAATTGTTCTGTGGGCAAGACTGACCTGCTTACTTATGTTTTGGATATCCTTGAAGCCATGCTGGGGGTAGACCAGTCTATTTATCTGAGAGACAAGGACAGCGTAAGAACCATATCGATCCCCACATTAGGCATACAATCCACAGATTTTAATCTTTCGCAGGAGGATCGCTTTAAGCTTTATCTGTCCGGCTATGAGAGCTGTAAAAAGTTTCTTAAGCAATGGGATTTCCGGGATTATATTAAAAAATATGCCCAATAAGCTTCAGGGTAATTTTTGATATGGAAAAATTTGCATTTATTAGTGCGATTATGATGCAATTCAGGTTTCGCTCAACACGGTCAATATTAATTTGAACGGAACTCAAGTTGCAGCAAAAGGACAGTCTTATATCCTTACCGATGGAAGCGCAATTCCATATAGCTTGAATTACAACGGAACAGTTTATCTGCCCATCAGAAAAGTATCGGAGCTGGTAGGAAAAGACATTGGGTATGACGGAAAATCTTCAACAATCAGTATTTCGGATAAGGACGCAGCAACCGTAGTGCTGCCACCAATTGTGCCGGACACTGCAACAGAATCTGCTATCGTTGACAATCAAGACATAGAAGAAAATCCTACGGACAACAGTTCAAATACGAGCGACACTGCCAAAGAGGAAAGCGGCTTTGCAGTCATCAATAGTTACATATAAGGATTTATTCAAAAACCAATTGTAGATCAATAAATTTTCGTTTACAATTGGTTTTTTATTGATATAGAACATGATAATTCAATCGTATGTCAGCAGATACAGACAATGAAAAATTAGTTTCAACAAAAAGAATAATCTACATTGCAAACCAATCTGTAGATTATTATAATAAAATAAAAACAGTTTTACAAAGGAGCAGATTATGGTTGGAGATATCTACAAGAAGAATTTTAATAGCGAGAAAACAGCATTAAACTATAAGGGAAACAGCATAACTTACGGACAATTGGATCAGATGGTTTTCGCCTATGCGAGCTACTTGAAAAAGGCCGGCCTGAAAGTGGGGGACAAGGTGGTGCTCAGTTGTCTCAACTCTCCTGAATTTATCTATTCGTATTTTGGAACTGTGAGGAACGGCGGAATTATCGTCCCCATCAACCTGATGCTTACAATGGAAGAAATCGTTTATATCGTGAAGGATTCCGAAGCGAAATTCATGATCATGCATCCTGTGATCCTGCAGAAAGCAAAGCTCCCCAAGGAGGCGATAGAAAAAGCTCTTGGTGTTACCCTTATCGTATTGGACGAAGAATTTAATCAGCATATCACAGAGGTCTCAACGGAAGGCTTTGAAGACTTTACCGCCGAAAACGCAATCTCTACTTTCCTATATACCTCCGGCACAACCGGAAAGCAGAAAGCTGCAATGCTTACCCATAAAAATCTGGTGGTCAATTCAGAGCAATGCGTTATCGGTCTTCATGCAAGACCGGATGACATCTACATGTGCGTGCTGCCGATGTTTCATGTTTTCGCATTTACAGCCTGTATCCTCATGCCGCTGCTATCCGGCGCCACAATATCGATCCTGGAATCCTTCCAGCCGAAAGAGGTGATTGAAACCTTGTTGAAGGACGAGATCACGGTCTTTATGGGCGTGCCTTCCATGTATGTGGTTTTGCTGGAAGCGGGCAAAAAAAATATCACGTTCCCGAAGCTTCGTTTGGCTGTTTCGGGCGGAGCGGCTTTGCCTGTAGAAATCTACAGACAGAGCAGAGAAATCATGAAGCTGCCTATCGTAGAAGGCTACGGACTGACGGAGGCTTCGCCGACCGTATCGTTCAACCCGCTGGACGGAGTACAGAAAGAGGGCTCCATTGGGCTGCCATTGTCTGATGTAGAGTGTAGGATCATCGATGAAGAGGACAATGAACTGCCAACGGGAGAGGTCGGAGAGCTTGCCGTTCGCGGCGCGAATGTCATGCTGGGATATTATAACCAGCTTGACGAAACGGTGAAGACGCTGCGCAACGGATGGCTTCATACGGGAGACCTTGCAAAGATGGATGAGGACGGTTATATTTATATCGTAGACAGAAAAAAAGACATGGTCATTGTTGCGGGATTGAATGTATATCCAAGGGAAGTGGAAGAAGTAATCTACCAATACCCGAAAGTCAAGGAAGCTGCCGTAATCGGACTTGCGGACAAACTGAGGGGCGAATATGTGAAAGCCTTTGTTGTTCTGAAAGAAGGGGAAGAATGTCATTCCAAAGAGCTCCTTCGCTTCATGAGTGAAAAGCTTGCAGCATACAAGCTGCCGCGCCACATCGAGTTTGTTCCGAGCCTTCCGAAAAACAGCACCGGCAAGATCATGAAACGAATCCTGAAAGAACAGCAAATGAATAAAAGTTAAGATTATAACGGTGAGGCCTTGTGCCTCACCATAAAATTATGAACGGGAGGATGGAAAGTGGAAAGAACCTATATCATGCTGAAACCCGATGCGGTGGAAAGGAAACTGACAGGCCGCATTATCGACAGGATCGAATCGAAAGGATACCGCATTGTCGCCATAAAAGTAATCAATCTCAACACGGAAGTCCTGAGAGAGCATTATGCACATGTTGCAGACAGGCCGTTTTATCCCCACATGGAGAACTATATGATGTCAGGCCCCGTATGGGGAATGATCGTCGAAGGGGAAAACGTGGTTCAGGGGATGCGGATCCTCATTGGCGCTACAAAGTTTGAAGACGCACTTGCGGGAACCATCCGGGGAGACTTCGCCAAGTCCACCACAGAAAATGTGATCCACGGCTCCGATTCTCCGGAAAATGCCGAAATCGAAATCAAA
>CAZTEH010000108.1:0-12840 GCA_964612345.1 uncultured Oscillospiraceae bacterium
CTTTTTTATTGGTAAAATTATGAATTTATGAATAGATCGATAATATTGGGGAGATATTAAGAATTGATAAAGAATATGTGAATTTTAGGAGAATGTAAAATTGAGTTTAGATTTTTATTATTTTATTGGAAGTGGTATTGCTTTTTTGGCTGCAATACTATTATTTTTTGTCTTAATTCGCATGCAAAAAAATAGAAACATTCAGATTCGGCGAGCTTCCTTGTCGGAGGAGGTACTGGAGGATCATGCCAGAACCATAGCGAGAGAGCATGCAATTTCTTCGAAATTTAATCGAAAAAATTGGCCGCTTTTTCGGATGAATGATAATTACAACGATATATTATCCGTATGTAAGAGTTTAAATGAAGATATCACGCAGAAACGGAGCGTGCCGCCTGCTGCAGAATGGGTTCTTGATAACTTTTATATTGTGGAAGAACAGGTAAAAATCATCCGAAGAGACCTGACAAAGAGAGAATATAAAAATCTCCCTGTTTTAAGCAAGGGACCCTTGAAAGGCTATACGAGAATCCTCGCAATCGCAATGGAACTGGTCTTTCATACCGATGGACAAATTGAAATCAGCACCCTGCAAAAATATCTGGAGGCATATCAATCCCACACGATTCTCATGGAGAGAGAAATAAGCATCATTCCGATCATGATCAAGCTTGCGCTCATAGAAAACATCCGAATGGTCAGCGAAAAAATAAGGGAAACAAAAGACCAATGGAATCATGCAGATGAAATATTCGAAAAATGGTTTGCTGAGGATGATGTTGATATTGAAAAAATAATTAAACTGTTTAAAAACAATATTACAACAATGGACGATGTGGCTCCATCGTTTATCGAGCATTTATTCTATCGGTTGAGAAGATCCGGACGAAGTTATTCGAATGTATTAAGATATATTGATGAAAATCTTGACAAGTTCAATACAACAACAGAGATCATCACGCAAAAGGAGCATAATATCCAGGCCGCCGATACCGTTTCAATGGGAAACTGTATCGCAAGCTTAAAATATATTTCAAGCTTTGACTGGTCTGAAATATTCGAAACAATCAGCTTTCTTGAAAAAATTCTGAGACAGGATCCCGATGGAACCTATAACCGGATGGATATTAATTCCCGGAATCATTATAAGAGACAAATCGGGATGCTCGCAAAAGTATATAGGGTATCGGAGCTTCATATTGCCAAAGAAGCCATTGAACTTGCGTCAGAAGCTGGAGAAAGTCATTGCAATAAAAGATCTCATGTCGGATATTATCTGGTGGGAAATGGCCTGAAAACATTGGAAAGCAGGCAAAACGGCGAAAGAAAGTTTTCGGAGAGAATGAAAAGCAAGATATCGAATCATCTTGGATCGATCTATATAAGCTTCATCGTTGTTCTTACCATATTGATCGTCAGTCTGGTAATTCATTATGTGCTCAATACTCCTGGCAATACGAATGTCTATCTCATCATTCTTGCAGGTGCGGCAGTATTGATCCCCTCTTCAGAAATAGCCATTTCCGTTGCGAATTGGCTGGTATGCAAAGTGAAAAAGCCTTCCTTTTTTCCGCGGCTGGATCTGGAGGACGGTATTCCGGACAATATGAGTACGATGGTTGTTATGCCTGCTATCCTGTCGGATGAAAAAAGGGTGGAGCAGTTATTGGAAAACATGGAGAGCCATTACCTTGCAAATAGGGAGGAAAATCTATACTTCGCATTGCTGGGGGCTTTTTCAGATGCTGACGTGCCAAGCAAAGAAAATGATGCAGGCATACTGCGTGCTGTCTCGGAAGGAATCAAGGCATTGAACTTGAAATATGCGAAAGAAGAGAGGGACCGATTCTATTTTTATAATCGCTTAAGAGTACTGAATGAACGTGATAATCAATGGACCGGCTGGGAACGAAAGAGGGGAGCCTTGATGGAATTTAATGAAATTCTGCTCGGTTCTCAGGAAACAAGCTTCATCGTCTATTCCAACAGTAAGCTTCCGGCCGCCGATATGAAATATGTAATAACTCTGGATGCAGATACCATGCTGCCTTTTGGAATGGCCAAGAAGATGATCGGGGCTATGGCCCATCCTTTGAATACTCCTGTGATAGACAGTGACAAGGGGATTGTCAGCGAGGGATATGGTATTATGCAGCCCAGGATTTCCTTTGATATTGAGAGTGCGAACCGATCCATTTTTTCAAGAATCTATTCCGGACAGGAGGGAATGGATCCCTATTCCAGTGCGACATCCGATGTGTACCAGGATCTATTTGGCGAAGGAATTTTCACGGGAAAGGGCATCTACGAACTCAAGACCTTCCAACGTGTATTAAAGGATGCGATCCCCGAGAACGCCATTCTAAGTCATGATTTGCTGGAGGGCGCCTATGTCAGAGCCGCACTGGTCACCGATCTGGAATTGGTGGATTCTTATCCGACAAAATATAATTCGTTTATGGCAAGACTCCATCGATGGATCCGTGGCGATTGGCAGCTGATTCCATGGCTGCGCAGGAGAGTCAGCAACCGGAATAAGGAATTGATTAAAAATCCATTATCGTTTATCTCAATTTGGAAGATTGCAGACAATCTGAGAAGAAGTCTGATCGTACCTTCCCTTTTGCTTTTGCTTTTATTTGGCTTCAGTATCCTTCCGGGCAGCGGTAACTTTTGGGCTTGCTTTGCAGTAATTACGCTGGGATTGCCGCTGATATTAAATTTTGTGGACGAATTACGCAAGAGAATCAAATATGATAAAACGAAGAGATATCGCCCGGGATTCTTTGGGATAAAATCTTCCCTGTTCCAATTTATCCTATCCGTCATTTTCTTACCGTACCAAGCGATCAGGGTATTGGACGCAATACTGGTAACTCTATTCCGTGTCTTCATATCCAGGAAGAATATGCTGGAATGGATCACTTCAGCCGACGTTGAAAAGACCCAAAGCAGCTCGCTGAAGTGTTATTTGTATGCAATGGGCACAAGCACGATCTTTGGTTTTATCATTCTTGCTTTTTCCTATTATTTTAAGCCGGAGGGGATCATAATCAGTTTGGCTCTTTTTGTCCTTTGGGTGACTGCACCATTCATAGCCTATCACATCAGCATTGACGACAGCGCTGAAACGGAAAAACTTGGAGCAGAGGAATTGTTGGAGCTGCGCAAAATAACCAGGAGAACCTGGAGGTATTTTGAAGAGTTTGCAAATGGAAAAAATAACTATCTTGCTCCGGATAATTTCCAGGAAGACCCGCCCAGAGGCATTGCATACAGAACATCGCCAACGAATATCGGACTGGGGCTTCTGGCCTCATTGTCAGGGAGAGACATGGGATACACCGGTATCAAAGAAGCAATTGATTCCATATTGAAAACGGTTTATACCATAGAAAAAATGGAAAAATGGAATGGTCATCTGTATAACTGGTATGATACCAGAACGCTTGAGCCGTTACATCCTTTGTATATCTCCACGGTAGACAGTGGTAATTTTGTCTGCTATTTGATCACCTTAGCCGAGGGCCTTAAGAGTTATTGCTCAACTCCTTTGGTTGATGCGGTATTTGCAAAGGGAATCAAAGATACCTTCCGAAACGGGCTTGAGGACGGGGAAAGACTTCCGGCCCAATTTGCCTGTTTTGATTTGATAGAGAAAAACGGTCAAATCGATCTGATATTATGGAAGAAAGCGATCGATGAATTGATCGAAGGCAATCTTACGGCAAACATCAAGAAGCCGATCTGGAAGTCAAAAGTTGAGCGAATGGGAAGAATGTTTCAAGAGGAACTCAATACATTTACCCCTTGGGTTGCGTTGATGGAATCCGTACCGGAAGAATTGTATCATGATGCACTGGCGGCGGAAACGACAAAGTTAATCGATTTGTTAAAATCAAATGTATCTTTAAATGAGATACCGGAATTGAATAAAAGCATAATAAAACAAATCGACAATGTAACGAAGTGCACAGTAAAAATAAAGGGGCAAGCTTTTCAGGACGGGTTCACATGGTTGAATAAAATAATCGGTGCGGTTTTGGAATCCAACGAGTCCTGGAAGGAATTTGCAGGCAAATATCATCAATTGATTCAGCGGATCGAAAGCTTATCCGGCAGTATCAGTTTCAAGCCTTTTTACAACGATGGCAGGCAGTTGTTTTCCATCGGGTATAACGTGGACGAAAAAAAGCTGACAAATTCCTATTATGACCTGCTTGCTTCCGAAGCGAGACAAGCCAGTTATATCGCCATTGCACGAGGAGAGGTTCCGCCCAAGCACTGGTTTATGCTGGGAAGACTGCTGACGGTGGTCGATCGTTATCAGGGTCTGATTTCCTGGAGCGGGACCATGTTCGAATATCTCATGCCACTGCTTTTAATGAAAAGTTACCGAAATACATTGCTGGACGAAACCTATTCTTTTGTTATTAAGAGCCAGCAAAAATACGGGAAGGTAAGAAGCATGCCTTGGGGATCCTCGGAATCTTCCTTTCATTCTTTGGATATCAATCTTGATTATCAGTATAAAGCCATCGGAGTTCCTTGGCTTGGACTGAAACGCGGCCTGATCGAGGATGCAGTGACATCCCCTTATTCCACCTTTATGGCTCTTATGGTTAGCCCTGAGGAAGCCTATAAAAATATCAGATATTTAAAGACAGAGGGGCTGGAGGGAGCTTACGGTTATTATGAAGCTGCTGATTACACTCCGGAACGAACTAATTTCCAATCTCAGAAGGTGATCATAAAAAGTTTTATGGCGCATCACGAGGGGATGAGTCTGCTATCCCTTAACAATTACTTAAATGATAACATCATGCAAAGACGCTTTTCCTCAGATCCTTCTGTCAAAGCAGCCAGGCTTTTGCTTCAGGAAAAGATACCGGTCAATATCCTGTTTACAAAGGATAACAAGGAAAAGGTAGCCGCTTCGAAAGCAAAAATTTACAGAGACAAGGGAGCTTACAGGAAATTTACAGTACCGGACTTTGAACTTCCAAAGGCACATGTTTTATCAAATGGGAATTATTCTGTGATGTTAACGGATAAAGGCACGGGTTACAGCAGAAGTAAAACCGGCGATATTTCAAGATGGCGCGAGGATCCTGTTCTTGATCGCTATGGAATGTTCTTTTATGTCAAAAATGTAACCACGGACCGATATTGGTCTGCTACTTATTCCCCCTTTAATATACTACCGGAACTGTATGAGGTTGTTTTTACCTCGGATAAGGCTGCCTATAAGAGGGTAGACGGTGATATTGAAACATCGGTCGAGGTGATTGCCGCATCCGATGATAACGCAGAAATCAGAAAAGTGAGTTTAAAAAATAATGGAGATACCACTTGCATCATAGAAGTGACCAGTTATTTTGAAGTTGTTCTGGCTTCAAGAAGCAGTGATCTGGCACATCCTGCATTCAGCAACCTTTTTGTAAAGACGGAATACGATCCGGAGCATAAAGCTCTGCTGGCGAACCGAAGGCCAAGGGGGCAGGACGATAAGGAAATGTGGCTTGCTGAAATTCCGGTCATTGATGGTGATATGATGGAGGACATACAGTTTGAAACGGATCGGATGCATTTTATCGGAAGGGGGCATACGGTTCATCATCCCGTAATTCTTGAACGGGAAAAACCTTTGTCAAATACCGTGGGTGCAGTTTTAGACCCAATATTCAGTTTGAGAATCAAGGTGAAAATTGAGCCGGATGAGGCGGCGCAAATTTCCTTTGTTACCGTAACAGCCCACAGCAGAGAGACAATTATGGAAATGATCGAAAAATATGATAATACGGAAGCCTGTGCTTCCGCTTTCTGGCTGGCACTTACCAGAAGCCAGGTGGAAACAAAGTATTTAAATATAAAAGCGCAAGAGATGGAATTATATCAGGATATGATCTCCAACATCCTGTTTAAGAGTCCTCAGAAGTTGAAATATAAACAATTGATTCAAGAAAACAGAAGAGGCCAATCCGGCTTATGGCCTTATGGAGTCTCGGGGGACAGACCGATCATACTCGTCATGCTCGATAAAACCGAGGAAGTGGAAATACTGTATGAGGTCCTGAGGGCGCATGAATACTGGCGGCTAAAAGATTTAAAGGTGGATTTGGTGATCTTATGTCATGAGGAGAACAGCTATTCAAATCCGTTGTATTCCTTAATTTCTGAGATTGTCCACTCAAGCCAGACATATGATGTTTTTAACAGGCACAGTGACGTTTTTATCATCAATGCCAACAATATGGAGCGGTCGGATATTCCTTTGTTTTATGCAGTAGCCAGAATGATATTCAAGGGCAGCGGCGGTACCATGAAAGAACAGATGCAGAGCGAATTGAATCAAAGAAAGCCGGTATTACTCAACACAAGAAAGGAATCCTCGATTCATGCGATCAATCGGAATCGCAAGCAAAATATCCATGAGCGATCTCCTTCAGAACGTGCAGCCAGTGCGAATAACTTTCTGTTCTTTAACGGATTAGGTGGTTTCGGCAAGGATGGAAGAGAATATGTGATCAAGCTGGAAAAGGGTCAAATGACGCCGGCTCCATGGGTCAACATCATTTCAAATCCGGAATTTGGGTTTATGGTGACTGAGGCAGGCGGCGGCTATACCTGGTGTGAAAATAGTCGTGAAAATAAGCTTTCTCCGTGGTCAAACGATCCGGTAAGTGATATCCCGGGCGAGATATTCTATTTAAATGATGAATCGGGAGAACCATGGTCCATAACCCCGCTTCCGGCCAGAGAGGACGAAACGTATACGGTCAGACATGGGTTCGGTTATACGGTATTCGACCACGTGAGCCATGGGATTACACAGCGTTTGACACAGTTTGTGCCTGTAAAAGGAACGGTGAAGATCAGCATCATCCGTCTGCATAATGATACAGATGAAGACAGAAATATTGGAATAACCTATTACTTGAATCCTGTTTTAGGCGTAAATACAACGGAAACCGCAATGCATCTGGTAAGTTACCGGAGTGCAGAAGGTGCACTGATGGTTCGGAACCCGTACAACAGCGAATTTGTGGGCAGGATTTGTTTTATGGATTCCTCAGTTGAGGAACGGTCCGTTACCGGCGACAAAAAGGAGTTTTTTGGTTGCGGGACATTGAGCTCGCCGGATGCATTAAAGGCGAAAGAGCTGAAGGAAGCATTGGGAGCAGGTTTTGATCCATGTGCTGCAATGAAGATCAATATCAATTTAAGAGCAAAGGAAACAAAGGAGGTTGTTTTCCTGCTGGGAATGGCAGAGAAGGAAAACGAGGTCCCGAAATTGGCTGATGCATTCAAGCACGTTGAGAAAGCGAACGAGGCTTTTCTTGAGGTAAAAAAATTCTGGCAGGATAAACTGCAGACCATCCAGGTAGATACCCCCGATCCGGCCATGAATATTATGCTGAACGGATGGTTGATCTATCAGGTGATCTCATGCAGGATGTGGGCCAGAACTGCCTTTTATCAAGCTGGAGGCGCATTTGGTTTCCGGGATCAGCTGCAGGACAGTTTGTCCGTCATGGCGATATGGCCGGAGATCGTAAAAAATCAAATCGTAAAGCATGCACAGCATCAATTTTTACAGGGTGATGTATTGCATTGGTGGCATGAACCTGCGGGTAAGGGAACCAGAACCCGTTTCTCTGATGATTACTTATGGCTTCCATATGTGACGGCAGAATATATAAAAGTAACAGGAGATTTTGATCTATTACAAATAGAAGTTCCATTCCTGGATGATAACCTTTTAGAAAAATATGAGGATGAGAAATACTGTCAGCCAAGGGTCACAAATGAAGCGGCATCGATTTATGATCATTGTATTCGTTCCATTGAGTATGGGCTGAGGTTCGGAGAACGGGGTCTTCCATTAATGGGAGGGGGAGACTGGAACGATGGAATGAATACCGTCGGAAATGGAGGAAAGGGTGAAAGCGTATGGCTGGGATGGTTTTTATGTACGACACTGCAAAAGTTTATCCCAATATGCCATAAAATGGGGGAACATGAGAGAGCAGAAAAATATCTTCTGATCATTGATAAGATTGTGGAAGCGATTGAAAAAAATGCATGGGACGGAAACTGGTATAAACGAGCATTTTTTGATAATGGTGCTCCACTCGGATCTGCAAATAATAAAGAATGCAAAATTGACTCTCTTGCGCAATCCTGGGCGGTCATTTCAGGAAAAGGAGATCCTGTCAGAACGAAAAAAGCATTGGATTCTCTTGAAGATTATCTTGTAATGAGGGAGGAAGGGCTGATAAAGCTTCTGACACCGCCTTTTGATGAAGGAGAACTGGAACCCGGTTATATTAAAGGATATGTTCCGGGGGTAAGAGAAAATGGCGGTCAGTATACACATGCAGCCGTCTGGGTGATCATCGCCTTTGCCATGATGGGGGACGGGGATAAAGCAACGGATCTGTTTGGGTTGATCAATCCGGTCAATCATACCAGAACCGACCGGGAGTATTCCATCTACAAAGGAGAACCTTACGTTATAGCAGCAGACGTATATTCTGTGCCTCCTCATGTAGGCAGGGGCGGTTGGACCTGGTACACGGGGGCTGCAGGCTGGGTTTATAAAGCCGGTTTGGAAAATATTCTGGGATTCAGCAAAAACGCGGATCAATTGATGATCGATCCTTGCATCCCGAAAAAGTGGGAAGGATATTCCATAACCTATCAGTATATGGAGACGACTTATCGATTTATCGTAAAAAATCCGCAGCACTTAAATAAAGGTGTATTCCGAATCACGATGGACGGAGCGTTCGTGAATGAAAAGGCGATTCATCTTCTAAATGATGAAAAGACCCATATCATTGAGGTAATAATGGGCTAGGGCTTGTTCAGCAGACCCATTCTGTGATATATTGGTAGTGTTACCGAATGATAATAGGGGAGGCTGTACTCGATGAGCAGTAAAAATGTATTATATGAAATATCGACAAGAATGGACAAGGAAGATTACCGGAAATTCTCGTATTTAATTGCTTTCAGAAATAAATATCAGACTTTATTGAAGATTGTATTATTGGCAGCGATAGGGGCTGGGATTTGGGCTTTTACAGATGAAATTTTTTCCGTGCCCAAATTTCTTGTCATATGGGTCATCCTGATCGCCACTGCATTTGCGGCGATTTTCCTAAGAACGGAATATAAGGCCTTTAACCGGATGAACCAAGCCCGTGCCGGTATTATCAGTGTAAGTCAAACCATTACATTCTATGAAAATTATCTGATCGCGGAAGAAGAGAATGTGAAAGGCGCCAATAAGATCAAATATGACAGGTTGTATCAGATTCTGGAACTGGAAGATTATTATATCATCTATGCGGGAGCGAACAGTGCTTCCATGATTCGGAAAAAAGATATCGACGAGGAGGATCAAGCTGATTTCCAGATATTCCTGAAGGCTAAATTAGGTCAGCGGTACAAAAACATGATCAAGGGTCAGAAAGCATAGGAGAGCGAAAATCCTTCAAATATTTGAGGGATTTTTTTAAGACTCACTGAAAAGGAACCGGGATGGAAGCTGTTATGGAGAGTGTCAGGCAGATCATGGACGGAATACGTGCCTGGGCGGACAATGTCATTGCCGGCATCGAATCATATCTGTCAAATCCCATAGAATTCGTTGAATTCTATACTTTTGTGGTGCGGTGGATCTTTCCGATACTGGCGGTATTGGTGCTCCTGCGCTGTATTTTGCCGCTCCTGCGCGACGGCGGGTCCAGCAGGATATGGGGTTTCCTCGAGATCAAAGATGCTTACCGTATCCCCATCATGCATTGGGAAAACTCCATCGGAAGGAGCAAGCTGTCCGATATTGTGATCAATCTGCCTTTCGTATCCCGCAGCCATGCCGTGCTTTCCTTCGGAGAAAACGGCTGGACCATTACCGATCTCGCCTCCAAGGGCGGCGTTCGGGTCAATGGAGAAAAGATAGAACATTCGGGCAGCGTCGAGATCGGAGATACGATTTCCTTTGCAACTGCGGAGTTTCAATTTATTCCGGCGGAAGAAGGATATGAAAACAGAAAGCGTAAAAGTAAGCTGGACTGGCTTTCAAAGCTGGGGCAAAGCATTACTTCCGGAAAGACCTTCCTTCTTATACTGGCATTTCAGTTTTTGGGAGGGATACAGATCTATCTGTCCATGGGCGATGAGGCAAGTATCAAGGTACTCTTTACCTTCCTTCTTTTTATTGCCGCAGAAAGCATCTATTACTTCATCCTGTCAAAGTTCAGCAGGAAATACAGGGAACTTGAATTGCTGATCTACTTCCTTTGCGGCCTCAATCTGTTTGTAGTGGCGGTAACGGCACCGGGCGGATTAACGAAGCAATTGGTTGCAATTATTCTTGGTATCATGGTATACGCCGCGATCCAACTGGTCATAAAGGATGTTGGCAGAGGGCGTAAACTGAAATATATACTCGTTGGATGCAGCATTGTGCTGATGGTTCTGAATCTTACCATCGGAGAAGCGCGTTTCGGTGCGCGAAACTGGATCAATCTAGGTTTTATCACCTTCCAGCCTATGGAGTTTGTCAAAGTGGCTTTTGTCCTTGCAGGAACGGCCACTCTGGATAAGCTGCTCACCACTCGTAACCTGACGGCATTTATCGGGTTCTCCGGCACCTGCATCGGTGCACTCATCCTGATGAGGGATTTAGGGACGTCGGTGATTTTCTTTGTTACCTTTTTAGTGGTTGCTTTCATGCGGTCCGGTGATATCCGAACGATCGCCTTCATATCTGCAGGAGCAGCCCTGGGAGCTTTTGCAGTTGTGTCTTTCTTGCCTTATATCGCATCCAGATTTCAAGCGTGGGGACACGTATGGGAATATGCCGATACCATTGGATATCAGCAGGCACGGACCATGATGTATTCGGCCAGCGGAGGACTCCTCGGTCTCGGCGGCGGAAACGGATATCTTGTGGGGATTCCGGCGTCGGATACCGATCTGGTGTTTGGAATCCTGTGTGAGGAATGGGGGCTCATCGTTGCGCTTTGTGCCGTGCTGATGATCGTGTTTCTGGCATTCTTTGTACTGTTCCTTATGAGAGGCTGCAAGTCATCCTTTTATGCTATTTCTGCCTGTGGGGCAGTTTCGATTTTTATGATTCAGACCGCATTGAATGTTTTCGGATCACTGGATCTTCTGCCGCTTACCGGGGTGACTCTGCCATTCGTATCCAACGGTGGTTCCTCCATGGTCGTGTGCTGGGCGCTGCTGTCATTTGTCAAGGCGGCAGATGAAAGACTCAGACCCGACTCGGTGGATAACGAGCCGGACCGGGATGAAATCGGGGAAGGAGTGGGCGTGTGATATGAAACTGCTGACGAGACGTGCTTTCGGATTGCTGATACTGACGTTGCTGCTTATGATTGGGCTGCTTGTGTTTACCGTCAGGTATGCAATCGATGCCTCCTCCTGGGCGCAGCATGCGACAAACAAGCATCTGTATAACGAAGGCCAATTGAAAACCGCAGGAAAAATATACGATCGAAACGGCGAGATCCTTCTCCAGACAGTGGATGGAGTTCAGAAATATAATGCGAGTGAAACGGTGAGAAGAGCCTTGCTGCATGCCATAGGCGACTCCTACGGAAATATCGCTACCAGTGCACAAGTGGCATACAGTGACAGCCTTTCCGGCTGGGATCCGGTCAATGGAGCATATCGGTTCAGCGATAATTTGAGCAGTGTCAACAGCGATATGACGCTCGGACTGGATGCAGAGCTATGTTCGGTTGCCTATAAAGCAATGAACGGAAGAAAGGGAACGGTGGGGGTGTATAACTACAAGACCGGTGAGGTTCTCTGTATGGTCAGTACGCCGACGTTCGACCCGGAAAACCGTCCCGATGTGGAAGCAAATCCGGACAAATATGAAGGAGTGTACATCAACCGGCTGCTGTCTGCAGCTTATACTCCCGGATCGGTTTTTAAACTGGTAACGGCTGCCGCGGCAATCGACAATTTGGAAAATATCGATACGATGGTTTACCAATGTGAAGGGGAACAGCTCATTAACGGAGCGGAGGTGACCTGCCCGAAGCCTCACGGAAATGTGAATTTGGAACAGGCATTGGCACAGTCCTGCAATATATCATTTGCAGAAATCTCCCTCGAACTGGGAGGGAAAACCCTGCAGAAATACGCAGAAAAGGCGGGCTTTAATTCAAGTCTCAAGGTTGACAGCATCCAAACCGCAGTGGGGAAGGTGGATGTTTCCGAAGCGGAAGGCGGGGACCTAGCGTGGGCCGGTATCGGTCAGTATAGCGATACGGCAAATCCATTGAGTTTTATGGCTTATGTTGGTTCCATAGCCAATGACGGTGTTCGGGTCACGCCAAAACTGATCAGTGACAAGGGAATTCTTTCAGTTTTGCCTGGTGACGGGATCAGGGAGAAGCGGATCCTTTCCGAGGAGACCGCTGAAAAGCTCGGAGCGATGATGCGCAATAATGTGACAGAGGTTTACGGAGAGAATAATTATAAAGGATTAGAGCTTTGCGCCAAATCCGGAACAGCCGAAGTAGGCGATGATAAAAAGCCCCATTCCTGGTTTGTAGGGTTTCTGGATCGTGAGGATTGCCCCCTCGCCTTCGTTGTAGTGGTTGAAAACGGAGGCTCCGGAAGCAAGGTGGCCGGCTCTGTGGCGGGAAAGGTCTTGAAAGCTGCCGTCGAAAGCTTAACGACGGAAGACAACTAGCTCACACGATGCTTCAAAGTATTTGTTGAATGAAAAAGTAAATGCAATTAAAGAACAGAAATAATAAATGCGTTGGTAAATGCAAGTTTCCCGAG
>CAZTEH010000109.1:0-12539 GCA_964612345.1 uncultured Oscillospiraceae bacterium
CGGCTGCCGCTTACGACCATTTGATCAAGATCAATTCATCCATCCATCTTGAACCGATCATCTCAGACGTCAACTCTTCAAATATTGAATATCTGGTTCATGATTGCGACTTGGTTTTGGACTGCACCGACAACTTTGAGATTCGTTTATTGTTGAACGAAGCCTGCGATCAGTATCGGATCCCATGGATCTACTGCGGAGCTGTAGGCAGCTCATGCATGACGATGAATATCATTCCGGGAGTTACTCCCTGCTTCCTGTGCTTCACCGGCGACTCCGATCATCTGGAAAGCAGCCAAACCTGCAGTACGGTAGGCGTGTTGAACATGGTCACCAATATTGCCGCATCGGTACAGTCTGCGGAAGCGGTAAAAATTCTTCTGGGCTCGGAGGATGTGCGCAAAACCCTGTTTTTTATGGATGTGTGGAACAATTCGATTGAATCCTTGGATATTCAGCGAAATCCTCAGTGTCCTGTCTGCGGAAGTCACCATTATACTTATTTAGGTAAAGCCGCCGGTTCTCACACAACCTCCCTGTGCGGCAGAAATGAAATCCAGGTGGTTCCCGGCAAATCAACAAATGTCGATTTTGATCGTATTGCAGATACATTAAGAAGGCTCGGCGATGTAAGCTATAATAATTTCATGCTGAAATACAGCGATGGCCATATTGGAATCAAGCTGTTCAAAGACGGCCGTGCGATCATTGAGAATGCAAAGGATTCAAATCAGGCAAAGGCCATCTATACGGAATATTTTGGATTATAGGGATTTGTAAAAGTTGATGTTTTTATTCCTAGCTATCTATTTTTAATAATCTGGCGTTAATCGCCACCACCGTTGTACTCACCGACATCAATACCGCACCAAGTGCAGGACTTATAACGATACCTTGCTGATACAGAACTCCTGCTGCCAGTGGAAGTGCAACTGCATTATAGCCCGTCGCCCAGATTAGATTTTGAACCATTTTCCGATAGGTTGCACGAGATAGTTTTAAGATATTAACCACATCTAATGGATTGCTCTTTACTAATATGATATCTGCAGTTTCGATAGCCACATCAGTACCAGCTCCGATTGCAATGCCTAAATCAGACTTAGCTAATGCAGGCGCATCATTTACTCCATCCCCGGTCATAGCCACCTTCTTATGGTTCCCGTGGATTTCATCTATTTTGAGAGCTTTTTCATGAGGAAGCACTTCTGAATATACTTTATCTATATTCAACTGTTCACCGATAAAGGCTGCAGCTCTGCTGTTGTCACCGGTTATCATATAAGAATCAATGCCCATTTCTTTGAGAGTGCTAATAGCCTCTTTCGCAGTTTCTCTTACAATATCGGAAAGAGCAATGAATCCAAGCAGTTTATTTTCCTCAATAATAAACACTACTGTCTTACCTTGCTTCGCCAGTTCTTCATATTTCTTTTCATCAAATCCGATATTCTCTGTCTTCAAATATCCCGGGCTGACTACCATGATATGCATACCATCTACGTTTCCCATCAATCCCTTACCGGTGAGGTTTTCAAAATCTTTTACCTCTTTTAGCTGTAGATTCTTTCGCTTTCCTTCTCTGGCAATCCCCTTCGCAATAGGATGTTCCGATTGGGATTCAAGAGCATAAGCTAATTCTAAAAGCTCACCCTCCGGTAATTGGTTTGATATGACATCAGTAACACCAAATTCGCCTTCCGTTAAAGTACCTGTTTTGTCAAAAACAACAGTGTCTATATTTCTCGCATTCTCGAAGGCCGCCCTATTCCTTATCAGAAGACCTTTCTGGGCACCGATACTGGTTGAAACCGCCGTAACTAGAGGTATAGCAAGTCCAAGTGCATGCGGGCATGAGATAATCACTACAGTGACTGCACGTTCCATGGCAAAGCCTAAATCTCCTGTGATAGACATCCATACTGCAAATGTCGTGATTCCTGCAGCTAAGGCTATATAAAACAGCCACTTGGCAGCAGTATCAGCCAATCTCTGTGTATTTGATTTAGACTCCTGAGCTTCCCTGACTAATTTAATTACTTGGGAAAGGAAAGTGTCTTCTCCGGTCTTATTCACCTGAAATTTGAGTATACCTTCACCATTGATTGCTCCGCCAATGACTTGGTCACCTTGACCTTTATCTACGGGTACCGACTCCCCTGTTATCATGGACTCATTGACGGAGGATTTCCCATCATAGACCAAACCATCAATTGGAATTTTCTCCCCCGGCTTAACAAGGATCCGCTCACCGCTCTTTAATTCTCCAATGGGTACTTCCATAACCTCCCCATTTTCCTGTATTAAATGAGCTTCCTCCGGCATGAGCTTTACGAGCTCTTCCAGCGCTTTGGATGCACCCATCACAGATTTCATTTCGATCCAATGCCCCAGCAGCATGATAACAATCAAGGTCGCCAACTCCCAGAAAAACTCCACCCCGCTAAAAACAAGCACAGAAATGGTGCTATACACATATGCAACTGATATTGCAAGGGATATTAGAGTCATCATACCGGGTGATTTTTTCTTTAACTCTGAAACAGCTCCGATCAGGAACGGTTTTCCGCCATAAAAGAAAAGCACCGACGATAAAAGAAGCAAAATATAGCTGTCCCCTGGGAAACTAAGGTCAACTCTCATAAACATCTGGATCATTGGCGACAGAAGCAATATCGGAACCATTAATACCAGAGATATAAAGAACCTCTTTTTAAAGTCATCCACCATCATAGCATGATGGTCATGTCCTGCATGTCCATGTGGTGCTGAAGCCGGCTCTTCATGATTGTGGTGAGATTGATCAGTCATTTTTGGCTCATCATGATTACGATGCTGGTGGTCTATAGTTACAGGATTTTCATGATTGTGATGGGTATGATCCATGTCTTTATCTCCTTAATTATTAATTATTAATTATTAAAATTTGTTATAATTTACCCTTTTTTGCATTAACCAATCAGTTTTGGAATTTGTATTGCCATCCCATCCCATATCAAATAATATTTCAGAAATGATTATAGTAATTTGAATGGGTATAATTAAAGATATAGTATCTAATATGAATTATTTGGAGGACAAATATGAAGAAGCAAATTATATCAGCTCTTGTTATTACGCTAATTTTCCTTCTCTCTGGCTGCAGCAGTGAAAAACCAAATGATAATGAATCTCTTGCAATGGATGCAGCTAAGAATTTTGACATCATAGTAAGCAACAACATTGAGAATAAGATTTATCATGACGAATTAAGCCACTTTGGGCTTATGTTAAAAGATGGTGATAAATTTGAGTGGACAAGCGATCCTTCTGCTAGCAAAGCAGACTTCTCACTTTCTTTCAATGCTGATGAGTTTATTACTGCCGGCCTAGATGTTTCCAAACTTGAAGGCACATCCTATGCCTATCAAGAAGCTTCAGAAAACAATCCCGATATGATTGTCTATATATCTGATGTTGGTAATGAAAAAGAAAGCTACAATGATTATAATGAAGCGTTTGAGAAGCTCCTAGGTAAAATGCCAGGGCAATTATCTATATTAGAGAATGATGGATATATTTTAGACATCGGGCTTGGTTTTCAGGTACATTGGAACGGCGAAGAACGAGAAAATAAGGATATTGCTTTCATAATCAATGCTGATGATTTAATTGGGGCAGGATTAAATGTTGAAAAACTAAGCAGTTGGGAAGTAATGAAAAACAAAGATGCTAATGATACCCAAGTCAAACTGTTTAAAGTGTACTACTTATAAGTAGCCGAGTTGTAGGATTTCTATTTAAGGAACGTTAATATATTAATCAACAAATTAAAATGTACCGCTAAAAAATAGTGGTACATTTTTAATTTTTTTAAGTTGAACTAGAAATGTCTCCATAGATATTCACTTTTTCTCGCTTACTGTTTTCCAATAAGCAGTTTGATAGCAGATTCCATTTGGTCAATTGTCATGGCCCCAACTTGCTTTGCTTCAATATTCCCTTGTTTATCAATAAAGACTGATACCGGTATGGAGGTAATATTATACTGCTCGGCTACAGTCTGATCTGAGTCCAGTAACACGGTAAAGCTATATTTGTTTTCTTCGATAAAACTTTTTACAGTATCCTGATCTTCACCCAAATCGACTGCAAGAACAACAAGACCTTTATCTTTGTACTTTTGGTATATTTTTTCTATCTCAGGCATTTCATCTCGACAAGGCGGACACCATGTTGCAAAGAAATTTATATATACATTTTTCCCAATATAATCACTTAATGATACCGTATTACCCTCTAAGTCTTTTAATGTAAAATCAGGTGCCTTTTCACCGCCAGCATTTAAATCTATCTGGTTAGAATCATTATTTGTATTTTGGGGGACAGACGTATTTCTTTCAAAGTTACCTGTGGTGTACACTGCAATAATTACCAGGACTAAAGCGATACCCCATATTAGCAAGTTTTTTTTCATATTTGTTTTTCCTTTTTAATACAAGTTAATAAAGTTGAAGTAACGGCTGAATATCGCCAGTTTATTTGAAAATACCAGTATCCCCATCATAATCATGAGAATACCGCTAACCATCGATACTACAGGAAGATATTTAGAGAACTTATTGAAATATTTCGAAAAGTTTCCAATAGCAAACGCTGTTAATATAAAAGGAATGGCAAGGCCTAGAGAATATACTAATAGCATCAGGATACCTTTTCCTATTGTGTTCATACTCCCGGCATAGATAAGGATGGATGAAAGAATCGGTCCGATACAAGGGGTCCAGCCCATAGCAAAAGCCATCCCGATAAAAATAGAACCAAAGCTTTTATTACCGCTCCCAAAAGGCAACAATCTTTTCTCAAAATACAGCATTTTTATTTTATACAGCCCTAATGTATGTATTCCAAAAACTATAATTATCATCCCACCGATTTTCCTAAATAAGCTTTGATGAGTAGCAAACAAATTGCCCAAAGTGCTAACGGATGCGCCCATAAGAATAAATATTATGGTAAAGCCAATGACAAATCCAATCGATTTATATAAAAGTTTGAATCCATGCTTGTTTGCATTTGTATCCGTTATAGCTTCACCCGTAAGGTAACTGATATATCCTGGCATCAAAGGAAGAACGCAAGGGGATAAAAAAGAAAGCATCCCAGCTGAAAAAGCCAGTATCAATGAGATATTAACCAAGCTATTGCCCTCCAATCACAACATAATAAGCTAGCAATTTTTTATTATTCCATAATGGATAAATGTGGCACCTAAAAGTATAACAAGTATTTTTTATTTATTCTGGCTTATTAAAAGTATTCCGAGGATCCGGGTAATAGTTTGGCTTAAAATCATCGTATATAATTTCCTGCATCATACCGGCAGCAGCATGATGTAATTCATGACAATGCTGCACCCAAACTCCTGGATTGTCCGCAATAAATGCAACCACATATTCTTCACCCTGCTTGACTAGCAATGTGTCTTTCATGATTACAGCCCCCGCAAAAGGCTTGTTGTCTTTAGAAAGCACTTGAAAGAAATGTCCATGAAGGTGCATTGGATGATCTACCGTACTTTCATTTTTAAAAGTGAATTTAACCAACTGCCCTGTTTTGAGCTTTAGCGGAGGCAGTTCATTAAACACCTTACCGTTAATGGTATATTTCAGGGTATTGTCAGAGGTATCGGTATCCAGATCTATCTTATAGTCAATATCATATTTTTGAACTAATGTAAAAGGTCCCTTTGCCGGTTCTCCGTAAGTCAATAAGTCGAAGGATGGCAGTATGGCAGCCGAGTCTTCCGCTTCCACGTTTCCGCTGCCATCGATCACATTTACCGGGATTTTTAACTGATCATTATATTTATTCGCATCATGAGCATCTATGAAAAAGCTGTTATCAGTATTCACTGTGAATTCTACATCATATCTTTCCCCTGGAGATATGGAGATAATCTTATCTTTGATTACACCTGCTCCTTGTATCGTCTGGCCATCCGTGCTTACCACCTTAATGTCCTGCCCTGGAATATGAATCCCGTGGGTTCGATATCCTGCATTGATAAGCCTTAACCTTATAACATCACCCTTTTTTACATTCAGAGGCTCGATGATCTCTCCGGATTTTCCGTTCACGGTATAGATATCATACAGGCTTGCCATCATCTGTTCCTCTTCCATAACCAGATCGACAGCTTTCTTTTCCTTCATTCCGCTCGTGTTAGAAGACATGCCGGACATATTATCCATATTGTTCATTCCGGACATACTATCCATTCCGCCGTCGCTGTTCATACCTGACATTGATCCCATTTCATCAACCGGATTTGACATCCATTCATCAAGGATTAACGTATAGTCTCTGTCTGGACGCGGGCTGTCTTTTGGTTCCACAATCAAGGACCCATATAGACCCTTATCAACTTGTTTTGCCCCTTCCTGGTGCGAGTGGTACCAATAGGTTCCTGAAACGTCAGCAGAAAATTGGTAAGTGAAACTTTCTCCTGGCTTTATGGAGTCCTGTGTAATCCCAGGAATCCCATCCATAGCAGAAATAAGAGGATAACCATGCCAATGAATCGTAATAGGTTCTTTTAAATTATTAAATAATTCTACCTGAACAAAGTCTCCTTGGTTTACACGGATTTCAGTGCCCGGAACTGTTCCGTTATATGTCCATACAGGTACAATAATCCCTTTCGCTAATTCATGCACGCCCTCTTGTGCAACCAGTGTTATGTTCTTGACCGGCTGGCCCTCTTTGGGTTGAATCAAGTTCTTAGAATAACTATGATCATTGAATGTTGATTCAGTGTCTGTCCCATTATTATTTTCAGAGGTGACATCCATAGAATTCATTTGAAGTCCCATTTGATTGTTGTTATACCAAACGATACCTGCCAGCACAACAATAACGCTTGCAATTATCGATAAAATTGCAATTAATTTTCCATTCACAATATATCCCTCCTTGAATAATGAGAAAGACAAAATCTTTTAAAAAAGGTATAGAGGTAAGCTAAATAACTTACCTCTATATTTAATTAGTATTAAGGTTACATCATACCCATTCCGCCGCCGCTACCACTGCTGCTTTGTGGCATACTGCTATTACTTTGTGGCATGCTGCTATTGCTTTGTGGCATGCTGCTCATGCTTCCACCCATGTTCATCATCGGCATCATACCCATTCCCATTCCACCGCTGCTCTGAGGCATACTGCTCATTCCACCGCTGCTCTGAGGCATACTGCTCATTCCACCGGGCTGCGACTGCATGTTGCCGCTCATATTACCATTTGACATACCCAGCTGCTGCTGCATCTGATTCATCTGCATCTGCATTTGATATATTTGCTGCTGCATCATCATGTACTCATTCTGTTGTCCCATGTTACCATTCTTGTTGCCTTGCATCTGAGATCCCATGTTTCCATTCATGTTTCCATTCATATTGCCCTGCATTTGCATATTTCCCATCTGTGCGTCAACGTTCATCCCGCCTTGCATTTGTTGTGTATATCCACTTTGGTTCATTCCCTGCTGCTGATGCTGCAGATGTGTATTACTTGCTGTATTCATAGGATTCGTTGTTGTGATAAACCCTAAGATTATTACACTCGCTATAATTCCTACAAACGAAAATACCGCCAGCTTAATCCATCCATTGTTAACCATAATAAAACCTCCATACGTTTTTTTAACTGATCCTTGTTCTTGATTAGGACCATTATTTAATATAACTTGCTTCTTTCTAACTGATGCCGGTTTCCCTATTGCTTTATCAGCCAGAAAGTTTAGGAAACTCCATATTGCCAATCCTGAACCCACAAACAATAGTGCGAGCAGGATAAACATATATATCTGGCTTACCGATCCTAGTGCCTCCATTTCGATTACCTCTTTACCTTATCCATACAATTGCTAATATTATCGCTCCACCTATAATTAATGGCAAAAGCAGAAAAATAATAGCTGTTGAAAGAAAACTCATACTAACGATTGTAGCAGACTGTTCCTGGTGATGACTTTGCATATCTCCCATCTGTTCCTTTTGAGACTCTGTCCCAAGTAAGTCGTAGATGGTAATGTTATCTGTATGCATTTCTTTCATCATGTTGCCCATGCTGCCACTCATCATCTGTGCATCAGGCTCTTGAGGTGAGCTCCATAGAATGGTTAGTGTTATCACAATAAATCCTATAAATATAAAACTCAGCCTCCAAAAATTCATTTTCTTCTTTTCAAACATTAGGTCCCCTCCGCTTTAAAAATCGAATAAGAAACCCTAAAATAACGCTGACGAGTATTAACGGAACAATCATGCCTGTCGAGGTTGTGATTATGAACCTTAGAAGTGCATCATTCTCAATTCCCATTGCAACTCCCATCATTGATCTGTCCATTGCACTCATCATGCCTTCCATGAACCTCATTACTTCCAGCTCAGTAGGACCAGGCTTTAACATTGATATGATTACTCCTGCTGCCAGGAAAAAGAAGAATGTTGCCATGAACCAAATAAACAGCTTAAATCCAGGTTTTTGCATCATATGTTTGTCCTCCTTATTCCCTAGCCATTCGCTTCCTTATTCTTAGGCCATATCAAAGCATGACTTTTTTTATAAATATGCCAAATCACAGAACCTACTGTTAGGTAAGCAATATATTCATGCATTAATAACGCAAACCCTATTGCCTTTAAGTCGAATTCTATACAAATCCAAATCAGCGCACCTGTTACAATAAGAATTAGAGTCGTGATGAAGGTGAATGACTGAAACCCGCTTCTTCCAAAGATAAACCATGGAAGCTTGTTTGTGTCATTTTTTACATTCCTGAATATTTCGTAAAGGATTGATACCAGGGTAAGCACTACAAAGATAGCTGCGAATATACGATGAATATAATCGGCCAGTGCATAATCGAAGTTCACTATCCAGCCATATTTAGCACCTACCATTGAAAACCCACTGAGTGCAAGTAATGACCAAACGATAGCCCATAGCCAATGCATCACAAAGTCAAATCTCAATTTCACTACCTTACACCTCCATCAATATCTTCTACTTTATCTTTCTTTGCCACAGCTTGGGCAGCATTTCCATTCTGCATTTAATTCTGCTCCGCACGATTCACATGTTTGCTTTGTCTTTGCTCCGCAAATCGGGCAAAAAGTAAATTCATCTGAAATAGTTTGGTTACAATTGCTGCATACGGTATTTGTTACGCCTTTTTCAGTCTTTTGAATCCCTACAATTTTATTTGAGTAATTCTGATATAGGAATACTGTGATGCCGACCAATAGACCGATGACCGATACAAAGAGCAACACCTTCAATAGAATTGCCAATATGCCTGCCAGACCTGTACTTCCTATGCTATTTCCCATCATGACATAGCCATTCACACCGTAACCATTCATACCGTTACCATACATTCCACCTTGACCAGACCCCATCACTCCACCAAATAGCGCAATTATGAGCAACAAAGCGACTATCGAAAGTGCAATAATTGTAATAGTTTTTAAAATTGGATCATTCTTTATAGAACTCATGATTTTCATCTCCTCTCCTTTAAAAAGGTATTTATTTGCCAGCCTTACCGCTGCCATAATAGCAATGATAATTGCTGCGATAATTAGTAATTTAAATGCTATAACAAGTATATATGATAATGTGCTGTCAAGGGAGTATCCACTTCCTGCCATTTCGCCTCCGCCCTCCATAGAACCAGCTGCGCTTTGACCAAACATAATATTGAAAGCAAATCCAAATCCCAGAACACCTAGTATGATAACTACTACTGTTTTTAATATCGGGTCATTCTTAATCATTTGCCACATTCTTAGCTCCTTTCTTCATCCTATCTATATGTCTTTATACGAGTTCCTCTTGGATTTTTTCCGTTTCCCGCAATTTCTTCGGGCTTTTCAGAAGACTGAATATAAAGCCAAAGATTCCAAAGATCAAGCCAGTTACGAACAGGATCAGGATGATGTTAACGACACTTTGCATACTGATATTGTCGAAGATGCCGTCAAACAGTCCTGTAGACATTGTCGAATGATCCATTTGTGTGTTGTTCGCATAATAAGCATAGTTTTGAGCCAGGTTGGCAAGCTGTATCGTTTGTGTTGTTAAATCATCATTCAGTAAATTTAAAGCCACTACACTTTCTGCCAATTTGAATACACTTTTATGTATCTGCCCCATTCTCTCCTGATCATAAACAAGTCCTTGGGACGAAACATATGGATTGATGTTTACTAAACCAGCTGCCTCATTAATATAGGTTAAGGCTGAGTTTAATTTCATTTTATTTTGCTGAGTTAAATTATACTGGTTTGTGTAATACTGAACAGGATCTTGAATATTGGTATTGCTTGCTTGACTAATAAAGTCATTGTCCAGTTGAGCTAGCATAGCTTTTCCTACCGATAAATTATATAAACCTTTGTGGAGTTGTTCCATTTTTGCCGCGTCATACATGGTTCCCATGTTCTGCATACTAACGCTGTCAGGTTGTGGTGAATTATTTGTATTGTTTGGTGGCACTACATTAACCGTATTATTATTCTGCGGATAAATGTTAATCGTTGTGTTCTCAGATCCGGATGAAACGCTATCCTGTGGAACTGTGGTACTATTCTTAGATTCCATGCCACTCATTTCGCTTGTACCATATGGATCTAATGTTAAATATTCTATCGTAACATTTAAACCGGCTAGGGCTGTATTCAAACTCTCTTTATTTTTTAATGTCGTGGCCGATTGGTTTATCACGAAAGAGTTATTTACTGACGGTTGCTGGTTTTGTCCATTTTGTGCCGGCTGATCAGCATTACTTCCATTCTGCATGCCGGACATTGACTGTGAATTGCTGTCAGACGCATTTGCTTGTGAATCCTGGGTCGTGGCCATATTCATTCCGGTATGGTCCACGAATAAATAACTGTACCCAATATACCCCACTCCGCCAACAATGACGACTAATAGGAATGTTACCAGCAACACATTAAAAAATTTCTTCATATATATTCTCACTCCTTCTGAAATGCTTCTCTCTAATATACTTCAGAGAGAAGCTGGCTTAATGTGTTACATTGGGTTGGTCAGCATGTGGTGGATCACAACACCAGCAACTGATATTACTACGATCACAGCTACGATCACTAAAATTTTCATCTTGCTCATTACAATTCCTCCTTTCGAGCATTCTTCGTTTGTTTGATATCAATATATCGAAATGTTATGTAGATTTTATGTAGAATTTGGCGAAATTACAGTTATTTTGATATAAAAAAGCTCCTCCTTTGAGGAGCCTTTCTATTTAGTTAATCTGTTTGAATTTATGATAGCTACATCATACCCGGCATGTCATCCATCATACCCATTCCTTGCATGTTATCCATCATGCCCATTCCCTGCATATTGCCATTCATGTTCATGCCACCACCCTGTATATTGCCATTCATGTTCATTCCGCCCTGCATATTACCGTTCATGTTCATACCCGGCATATTACCGTTCATGTTCATACCCGGCATATTACCGTTCATGTTCATGCCGCCTTGGATATTACCATTCATGTTCATGCCGCCTTGCATATTTCCATTGGCACCTGGCATGTTCATACCATTATTTTGTTCATATTGATATCCATAGCCATAATTTGCATTGTTTGCTGTAGGATAGGTGCTGAATTGACCGATACCCCAAAGTACTACGAAGCTTATTACGATACCTACTAATGATACTGTTGCTAATTTAAACCAAGCATTATTTAACATATTAATCACTCCTTTCTAAGCGACTTTATTTTCAATTTCATTGCCACAATATGGGCAAGCGATCCACTGATCCTCTAGTGCTTTGCCACACGCGCTGCAAGTTTGCTTTACCGTAGCGGTTTTATTTCCAACGAAAGTACATTTAATTTTTTCCACATCTTCTTTTGTAAAGATGTAATTTTTTATTGCTAATGCAATACCTACTACTAAACCAATAATAAAGAGAACAAACAGTAATTTTATTAATAGTAATAGTATGAAACTTGTTGTGCCCAAGATGCTTGAGCCCGTAACTGCATAACTCATATGTCCATGACCTCCTTCATAATAACCAAATGTTCCTGTACCGACTCCTGTAATAATGGCATATATCAGCCATAAACCTAAAATGCTTAGGACCAAGGAACCTAAAAATTTAATAAGAGATTTTTCATTATTCATTGCTCATTAATCCACCTCCTTCCTACTCCTTTCGTTTCAATAATCTATAGCGCAAGAGTCATGCCAACTTCTAAAACAAATTTCTTATGTAGTTAAAATCGTTGGAATTTAAGCATTAAAACATTACTTATAATTTCAAAGTTAATTTAATTCTAATAAAGCTTTTGCTGCGCTCCGCTCTTTCGATAATAATTGTTCAAGATCCTACAGTCCGTTGTGATATTTCACACACAATATTAAAAGCAGTAATAACATTGCGTTATTACGGCTCTATGTCAAGTGTTGGGGTGACTCAAGAAAAAAAAGAATAAAGTCAATTGT
>CAZTEH010000110.1:0-5643 GCA_964612345.1 uncultured Oscillospiraceae bacterium
ACACCGGGACGCACGGATGCATCGCAGGAACAGACCGATGTGCTCTCATTCTCAGTGCTTGAACCAGTGGCAGACGGGTTCCGTAACTACCTTAAAAAGAAATATTCCGTATCCGCAGAGGAAATGTTGATCGATCGAGCGCAGCTTTTGACATTGACCGCTCCCGAAATGACGGTTCTGATTGGCGGCATGCGTGTCTTGAATGCATTTTATGGGCAGTCACCGTACGGCATCTTTACCGAAAGGCCTGAGACACTCACAAATGACTTTTTCGTGAATCTTCTCGACATGAGTACGGCGTGGAAGCCAGTATCCGAAGACAAATACTTGTTTGAGGGCCGTGATCGTGCGACGGGCGAACTCAAGTGGACCGGCACCAGTGTTGATCTCAGCTTCGGTTCGAACTCCCAGCTCCGGGCCATCGCGGAAGTCTATGCATGTGACGACTCCCAGAATAAGTTCATAAATGACTTCATTTCTGCCTGGAATAAGGTGATGAATGCAGATCGTTTTGACATTTGAACGAAGTCCAATAAATAATGTAAAAGATGCCTTGATTAAGGGGCGGCAATTGCTGCCCCTTATTTTGAAAAGAACAAACTAATTTACTGCGGAGGTTCTATCGATGATCAGTTTTTCAAAATTGCTTTTGAATCAGCAACACTTTGGTGATACTCTCAGATATCATCCTGATGTACAGGGAAGAACAAAGGGCACTACGACAGGAAAAGGCCCAATCGTCGTATGGAACTGCACCCGCACCTGTAATCTGAATTGTAAACACTGCTATGCAGAAGCGGTCAATACCTATCACTCAGGGGAGCTTTCTACACAAGAAGCGAAGCATTTTATGGAGACCCTTGTCTCATATAAAGTCCCTGTACTTCTCTTCTCAGGAGGAGAACCTCTGATAAGGAAAGATATTTTTGATCTGATTGCATATGGAAACCAGATCGGGCTTCGGATGGTTATCTCCACAAACGGCACTCTGATTGACAGGGACAAGGCAAGTTTGATCAAAGGACTTGGAATCTCTTATGCAGGTATAAGCCTTGACGGTCTGAACGAAGTGAACGACTCATTCAGAGGAGTCCGCAGAGCCTTTGAGAAGGCAATGGTGGGCTTCCGAAACTGTCGGGAAGCAGGTCAAAAAACCGGTTTGAGGCTGACCCTAAACAAAGCAAATCATCAAGAACTGCCGGCAATATTTGATTTAATCGAAAAAGAGAGAATCCAAAGAGTCTGTTTTTATCACCTTGTATATTCGGGAAGAGGCTCCAATATAGCAAGTGAGGATTTGACTCACGATGAAACTAGAAAAGCGCTGGATTTCATAATAGAAAAGACGATGGACTTTCACAGCCGCGGAATAGAAACAGAAATCCTGACCGTGGATAACCATTGCGACGGCATTTACCTTTATAAATACATGAAAAGCAGAGATAAAGACCAGTCTGAGAAAATCCTGCGCCTGATCACAGCCAATGGAGGAAACCGTTCGGGATCAGCGATTTCCTCTGTCGACTGGGAGGGAAATGTCTATATCGACCAATTTACAAGAGATATCCCTCTGGGCAATATCAGAGAGAAGCGCTTTGGAGATATCTGGGACGGATTTGGGAATCCGTTCCTGGAGACGCTTCGGGACCGAAAAAACCATCTGAAGGGCAGGTGCGCTGCCTGCAGATAGCTCGAACAATGCAATGGCAATTTTCGGGCAAGAGCCCAAAGCACGGGTGATTTCTGGGCTTCCGATCCGGCGTGTTATCTGACCGATGAAGAAATCGGCATGAGCACTCTTACAGAGTGCTAGGGAGGGCAGCATGTTAATATCCTGGAATACTACAAAAAAATGCAACCTGAACTGTGTCCACTGCTACCGGGAATCCAGCATGGATGTCGATACCAGCAAGGAGCTGACAACAAAAGAAGGAAAAAAACTGATCGGTGAAATCAGCAAAGCAGGCTTTCGGCTCCTCATATTAAGTGGAGGTGAACCCCTACTAAGAGATGATATCATTGAACTGGTGGTGGCCGCAAGGGAAGCGCATATCATCCCTGCCATGGGAACAAACGGAACCTTACTGACCAGGGAAGTTGCGGACGAATTAAGCAGTGCAGGCTTGAAGGGTATCGCCATCAGCATCGATAGCCTTGATGAAACGTATCATGATGAATTCAGAGGACAGCAGGGCGCATTCAACAAAGCGCAAGAGGGCATCGAAAATGCTCTTTCGTCTGGGCTAAGAGTCCAGATCAACATGACCGTAACGGATAAAAACCAGGAAGAGTTCGGTAATATGGTCTCTTATTATGAAAAAATGGGCGTACACGCAATCCACCCGTTTTTCCTGGTGCCTACCGGCAGGGCTCTTTCTATGGAAGAGGACAGCCTCAAGGAAACCGCTTACTATTCTATGATTCGACGGGTACTGAATCTGCAGAACACTACGACCCTGGAATTGAAGCCGACCTGTGCTCCGCAGTTCATGCCCATGGCGAAGGAGATGGGACTGTCTCAGCGGTTTTCGAGAGGATGTCTTGCGGGCACGGGTTACTGCTGCATCCTGCCGGAGGGCCAGGTCAATATCTGCCCTTACCTGCCTGTGGGAGCCGGAAATGTCAGGGAAAAACCCTTTGATGAAATTTGGGAATCCAGTCCTGTATTTCTGGAGCTGCGTGACATTAGAAATTACAAGGGAGCCTGTGGCAGATGCGAATATGCCGGTATTTGCGGAGGCTGCAGGGCAAGGGCGTACTATTATAACGGAAGCTACATGGCAGAAGAACCCTGGTGTTTCAGGAGGTAAATATGGATGACACTAACATAAAGCTAATGAACTTACTACAAAAAGGTCTCCCGCTGGAGAAAAATCCCTACGGGATCCTGGCTGCACAACTTGATATAAGCAGTTCAGAAGTGCTGGCAAGGATCAAAGATCTTTTTCAAGAAGGTTATATCAGGAGACTTGGAGGCACATTCAACAATTCAGGTATGGGATACACAAGTATTCTCTTTGGAATTTCTGTTCCTGACGATATTTTTAACCCTGTGGCTGATTATGTCAATTCATTCAAAGGTGTCACTCATAACTATCAGAGGAACAGTAAACTTAACATGTGGTTCACTTTTTCATTTAACGATGTTGCTGAAAAAGAAGCCCTTATACAAGGACTTCGGGAACGCTTTGAATTTTTAGAAATCTTTGAATTTCCAAATCTGCGGAATTACAAGCTGAATGTTTATTTCGATATGGAGGAAAGGTGATATCATGGATCAAATGAATCAAGAACTTATTATAGCGCTTCAGGGGAATCTGCCTTTTGATGAAAATCCATATGAAGTAATCGGACAGATCCTTGGCATATCCGAAGATGAGGTCATTGAAAGACTTAAGATCTTGAAAGATTCAAACAAATTGAAAAGGATCGGTGCGATTCTGAGACACCAAAAATCTGGATTCACCAACAATGCTATGGTGGTATTCAAGACTGAGTCAGATATGACAGAAACGATTGGGAAGGAGTTGGCCTTAAGTCCCCTTGTAAGCCACTGCTACGAAAGAAAGTCTTATGAGCCTTGGCCTTATAACCTCTACGCTATGCTTCACAGCAGGAAAGAATACGAAATCGAAACCTTTGTCGAATCCGTTGTTAAAAAATATGGAATTGATGCTTATGAAATACTCTACAGTGTTAAAGAATTAAAAAAAACCAGTATGACCTATTATAAATGACGGATAAGCTCACCCCTTGCGGGAAGTCTTTAAAATGGTTTCGTTTATTTAATAAATTTGAATCGAATATGAGTTCTTCCGGCTGGTAATTCAACTAATTTGGTTCTTTCTAATTCATCCGCTAAATTTGCGCTTACTCCATCCGTGATAAAAGTGAAAGACAACTCATCCGTTTCCTTCGGATGTTTTTCAGGTTTTTTGTCTGTGAATACAAATATAGGGACTTGATATTCATAATTATGTGCATACAAATCTGGATCATCAGCCAGTTCATATTCCTTTTTTGACATTACGACCGATCCGGTCGTTAAAATCGATTCTTTAAAGACTTCTGTTTCTCGAAGCGTATCTAGATCTGGATACAATTTGTTGACACTGCCATCAATATCCTCGGCAAATCCATCCAAAGATATCGTTACACCTAAAATAACTTTTCCATAATATATTTCTCCCATCGAAAGTTTGCTAGTCGCAAATGACAACTGTTTTGATTAATTCCGGCGGTTTCTTTGCCATCAATTCATAAGCCTCTTTGGCTTTGTCCAGTCCGTGGAATACATGAGTAACAAGCGGTTCCGGATCTACCCGACCGTATTTTACCATGGATGCCAAGCCTTCCGCTCTTACTCTTCCACCAGTGCAGAGTCCACTCTTAATCGTTTTATTGCCCATGCCAAAACCCCATCTTACATTTGGGATGCTCAAATCACCGGAAGTTGTATAGTAGTTTACATTACCGATGTTTCCACCCCAACGAACCATGTTAATTGCTTGCGCCAGTGCGTCATCGCCACCTCCGGCAATAATGCAGCGGTCAGCGCTCTTCTTATTGGTCAGTGAGAAGACCTGCTTGGCAATGTCGCCTTCTTTATAATTCACGGTGTCAGTTGCTCCGTAATATTTAGCAGCATCTATGCAACAAGAACGGCTGCCGATGGCGATGATACGGCCGGCGCCTCTTAATTTTGCACCCAAGACCGCCATTAGCCCTACCGGACCAATACCGATAACAACAACGGTATCGCCGAAGCTGACTTCTGCTAGTTCTGCACCATAAAACCCGGTTGACACCATGTCGCTAATCATCGCTGCAGCTTTAAGACTGATTTCTTTCGGCTTCAGTGCCAGATTCATATCCGCGTCGGGAACCATAGCATATTCTGCCAGCAGACCATCCAGGTGGCTGGACAGAGCATTCCCTTTCATTAGCCCGTCACAGTGCTGAGGGAAGCCCTGCTGCACTGCGAGACTTCTCCAGTTTGGTGTTATCGCCGGGACGATAACAATATCTCCCGATTTAAAATCCTTCACGTCTTTCCCTACGAAAACCACCTCAGCTGCACCTTCATGTCCGATAATCCGGTTCTGTACAATGTATCCCATTTCTACGTTATGTACGTCAGAAGAGCATGGGGAAATCGCAATTGGCCTCACAATAGCGTCGATGTTACCGCAAGCCGGATAATCTTTTTCTACCCAGTCAGCAACACCCTTTTCAATCATCGCTAGTCCTTTCATGTTATTCACTACCCTTTCTGAGATCGCAATTCCTATTCAAAGAATGGTAAGGGCATGTTCTTAGGTGATCGTCCACCATGCCGATTGCTTGCATGAATGAATAGATTATTACAGGACCAACAAATTTAAAACCCCTTTTCTTTAGATCTTTACTAATTCGCTCCGACAGGGGAGTCTGAGAAGGCATTTGCCCCTCGGACTCCCAACTGTTTATCACCGGATGATCATCGACGCTATTCCATAAGAAGGTTGAAAAGTTTCCGAATTCCTTTTGTATATTGATGACCGCTATGGCATTGCTTCTGACAGATTGAATCTTAGATCGATTTTTTATAACATTGAATCGCTCTCTGATCGTTTCCAATTCTTCGTCAGTTAGCTTGGAGCA
>CAZTEH010000110.1:5743-12402 GCA_964612345.1 uncultured Oscillospiraceae bacterium
CATTTGATTATTTCCGGGCCATGAACATGCACCCGTTGAAATTTCTCCAGTCATTGTATGCCACTTCCTTTTATATAGATATTATTATTATCTTCAAACGCTTTCTGTACTTCGGTCATATATACGGTAGCAACAAAAACGTTGTCACTGATTGCAGAAAGGATACCGTTTGCCGCAAATATAGCGACAAGCTGATTCTGGCCTTCTTGGTTCAATACCCACTGAATGATCGGCGTAAACAGATGCTGGTCATGAATAACCGCAACGATGGAGAAAAATACGATCAGCAGCGCGGTAAAAGGTAATGCTTCTTCAAACGCATGACCGATGCGCCCTTCTTCAACAACTCCGTTGAAAGCGGTAAGCAGGATGATAATCGTCAAACCAATAATACCGACTTCCGCCAGGTGCAGCGCCAGAGAGAAAATCAACAAAACGCCGCATACAGCCATAACAATCAATCGTACACGTTCGCGCGTGTCCATGGCTGCATCTTTGGCTTTTACGTCATCTTCCATAACCTTTCGAACCGACTCAGGAAGCTGATAGCCGTACCCCCAAAACTTGGTGACTTCAAGGGTAACATCAAAATTGGATTCAACTCCAGAAAAGCGAAAATAGTTGTTTTATACCAGCTCGGAGCATTACCAAGAAAATTTTCTTTGAATGCTTGTCCCAAACCCATCTGTTTCATATAACGCACCTCCCAAATGAGAAATTCAAGCATAAAAAAGGGAATAGCCTTTTTAAAGGCTACCCCCCTAGTAGTCTGAATTCCTTGTACCAACTTGGTACAACACGTAGTTTAACACTATTAAGTTAGCATTATTCTAACAGATGGAAAGTACTTTGTCTAGAAAAAGTGAAGGTTGAACCCAATATCAAAATCCCGCCAATGATCTGATGGAAAGTTAATGTCTCTCCGACAAAGATCACACTGAATAAAATACCGAATAAAGGCTCTAAATAACTGTAGGACACGATTTCAACTTATTTCATATCTGCATAAAGGGAAAAGAATATGGTATATGCCACACCCGTATGCACGATACCCAATAGAATAGTATAAGTGACTGCCCTGGCATCCAGATGCATAACCGATAAAATGGTTCCATCAATCATCACAAATGGCAATAAAACAATCATTGCTGTAAATATTTGCACAAAGGTGGCAGTTTGATTATCCACTCTGACTTTAATACTGCGGTTAATCAGCACAATGGTTGCGTAAAGCATCCCTGAAACAGCACTCAGTGCCAGGCCCATGGATTCGTATCCTTCTAATAAATTTTGACCAACAATCAGAAAAAGACCTAGAAATGAGACGACAATCACTGAAATTTGAGTCTTCGAGATAGCCTCTTTCAATAACAGCGGCGCAGCTATCATGACATATACCGGGCACATATTGTAGATGATAACAGCAGATGAGATACTGGTATGTTTAAACCCATAGAACAAAGTTAACCAGCCGAAGCCCAGTAATATCCCTGAAATAAGATAGGGCACGAAAAGCTGCCATTTCACCTTATCTGATTTTTTCCTCTTCATTACAATAAAAAGGACGGGCAGAGCAATGAATGCCCTTAGAAAAGCCAGGCTTAACGCGGACAATGGGATGGATCTTGTAAATACACCCAGACTACCCCAAATAATCATAACAAGTACTAATTTAAGTCTATTCATATAAAAACTCCTTCTCTTTGCTGAGTCCAGATTAGCAAAAGAATAAGGAGCTGTATTGTACAAAATTGACACTATCCCTTTAATTGCTCTACATACATTCCCGGCGTAATGCCATACATTTTTTTAAATTCCCGAATCAAATGGGCTTGGTCATAAAATCTCAATTCCTCACAAATATCAAATACGTTTTCCCCTTTCCTTAATAACCTTTTTGCTTCAGCAACCCGATATTGTAAATGATATGCAGCTGGTGTTGTCGTATACTGCTTCTTAAAATTCCTGATGATGGAAAATTTATTTAACCCGGATATCTGCTGAAGCTTTTCTAGTGTTATTTCATCATTCACATGATTTAAGATATAATCATGGATCGTTTTGGCGATATCACTTGCATTTGCATCAGTCGCTTCCGAGTTCTCTTTCTCCCCAAACTCCAGCAATAGCTCAATCAGTATATTTTCCAATGTGTCCGGAATCTTTTCTGATAGCAATTGTTCAATAAAGCCTTGTAATTTCCGGACTTGATTCCCTGTCAATTTTTTTGCCTGACTAAAACTTACTACATCACTGTAGTAACCGGGATCAACAAATAACATTACATATACCCAGTGATTGATATCTTTCGGTGCACATCTGTGAGTCATCAATGGTGGTATCACGACACCATCGCCTGATCCGTAATGGATCGCCCTGTCGTTCAATGTTAAGTCAGTGGATCCTTCTACGATATACCCTAATGAAAGTTCATTATGGACATGAGGCTTATAAGCATGGGGGTCGTTTCTGCATCGCTTGATTTCCACGCCTTCAATAATGCTTCTGCAAAATTCCATTTTAAACACTTTCCTTTCACTTTCTCGTTATCATTGTACCATGTTTTCTATAATTTGTTTATTTCACTAGTCAAATTACTCTCAATGTATTGAATTCATTAACTCATAAAAATATTGAGCTTTGTGCGTTACGTAGAGTTTATACCATGCATCTAACGTTTCTGATGAAAACACATCCAAAGCCTTCAAGACATGTTCGGTAAATTCCAATGGTGCCGTCCCTGAAGCAGTGATTAATTTTCCATCCGTAACAGCAGGTTCATTTTTGTAATACTTTTCACCTTTATAATCGGAACAAACCATTTTAAGATATTCCAAATCATTGCTTGTATGCCATCTTGAATCCAACAAGCCTTTCCGAGCAAGACCTGTTGTGGCACCACATATCGCTGCTAAAGCAATGTTCTCCTTTATACACTGCTCCGCCTTATTTATTATAGGTTCATGGATTTTATCCATCCATGTATCGCCACCCGGTAAAATCAGAGCGTCTGTGTTTTTAATGTAACACTCCTCTAATTTGATATCAGGTAATATCTTCAAACCTCCCATAGTAGTAACAGGATTCTTATCAACTCCCAAGGTAACTATTTTTGAAGGAGATAGCCCTTTTTTATAATATCTTCCTGAGTTTAATTCCGCAGTTAAGTAACCTATTTCCCAATCTGACATTGTATCAAATACATAAAGATATACACTGTTGTTCATTTTCAATTCCTCCTCTGAAATTAAGAAAGTGTTAAACTGAGTATAACATTCAGAACATGACATCAGTGTGTCATATTAATTCTACTACTTCACACGCGAAGGCTTTTTCAAAAAGAACCTTACTATACCCTGTCGTGCATTGGCCACACTGACATTTTCCTGATATCAAACATTTAAACCTCCATAAAAATAGACTTCTTTACTAAGTGAACGATATTCAAGTGATCGTTCACATTATAATAAAAAGTCTATTGATATACTTCTGAATTCTTGCTCTATTTTTAAGGCAGGGCGCACGCCGTCACGGGCTGCACTGACATTCGCGTAGCTGCGAATACTACAACTTGTACCGATAAAAAACGCACGGGTCGGCTTGTTTCCTTGTGTTCGCAGCCACCACCAGGAACAGCCGGCTTCTTCGCCGCTTCTGATGATATAGTTCTCTTTGTTCGTTTTATTATATACATAAATTCGTCACTCAAACTGGAATAAAGGAACCTCCATGATAGCAGATAATTTCTCTTGCTCCATATTTAATGATCGTGTTAAGTGATTCTTCCGTTTTTTCTAATTTACATAGATGGAAATATACGGTGACTCCTTTTCACTCGCCACAACCTGTATTTTAGGATATTTCTGTTTCAAATCCAGAACGATTATTCTTTCCATCACCAAATCTCCAATTTAGATCCTTAGCGAGCCGCGGAAACCCCTGACAGTATAGTAGGATTCTGCTCCATTGTGATACACAAAGACAGTATCGTAGCGACGATCACAAAAGATGGCCCCACCGAGTTTTCGAATATTTGCAGGTGTTTTCACCCAGCTTGATGTTTTCGAATCGAAGTTTCCCAGTTTCTGCAGTTCCCGGTATTGTTCTTCCGTTAAAATCTCAATACCCATGTCAGCAGCCATATCGATCGCGTTGTTTTGTGGTTTGTGTTCTTTTCTTGACTCGAGCGCTTCACGGTCGTAACAAACATTTCTGCGGCCTTTCGGGCTTTCCATTGAACAATCATAAAAAATGTATTCGCCCGCCTTTTTATCATGGATAACTATATCCGGTTCTCCTCCGGTTATTTCCATTTCATTGAGCGACCACAGCTTTTCAGTATTATTTTCCAGATTGGCTTGTACATTAGCCCATTCAACTCCTTTATGGCGCTCCATGTTTTTCTCAAAACGGGCTTTCAATATTTCGAGAATCTCTTCACTTTCTTCAGATGACAGCTTCCTTTTTTCATTTTTCATACCAAAACCTCTTTTCTTTGTAACTTTATCAACTGCCTTATGGATTTCCATGCAATGGAATATATCTCGATATTACATATTCTAAACCTGCCAAGTCACTATTATCCTAGTTAAAAATTAAATCAGAGTCCCCTTCAAAAGTAAATACTTTTTCCGAAAACTCTGGTAAGTTAAAAGAACTTGTGATCCTCTGGGGATGAATGATACTTATCTGATCTTTAAATCAAAACCGAATATTTCTCAAAAATTTCAAAGAGCTTCTCTCCGAACATCACGGTATTGATCTGTCCTACTCAACCCTGCATGGCATACTCTCTGATGCTGACATCAAGTCCCCTAAGAAGCGCCGGAGATTCAAGCCTCATCGGCATCGGAAGCGGCGTCCCCAAGCCGGGCTGCTCCTGCAGGTCGATGCGACTCCTTTTGCCTGGTTCAAGAGGGATGGAAGGAAATACTCCATCCATGGCGCTATTGATGATGCCACCGGCCAGATCACTGCCCTTTACATGTGTAAGTATTACCGGTGCTATCATTATCTTTCTTGTAACGTCGCTGATGATTGAGGAAATCCGCAGCACGATATCACTAATGAAGGTGTTAATAATCCACTCACTATTTCTGCAATTCGATGAGAGGCATCACCTTGGAATAGACCCCCATGATAGCAAACAACCATTTCTATTTCATAATGGCTTAACTTTTTGAGTGAAGCTGTAACAGCTTCCTTATCCATGATGGTAAAATCAGGGCACTTCACTAAAGATCCATCCATTACCTGAAGAATATCTCCGGCAATTAGCAATTTCAACTTTTCAAGATAATAGCTCATATGTCCGGGTGTGTGGCCAGGCGTATAAATACAGGTGATTCCGCCGCAGAAGGGAAGAACTTCACAATCATCTATTGTTTTGTTCACATTTGCTTTGAACATCTGATAGCTCTTCTTAAGATTCTCGGTCATAGTAACTATTTGCTCACGCATTGCCCCTGTCATTGAACATACGCTTGCTTCCATTTGCTTTAAGCGTATTGGTGGCAGCTCACACTCAATATATGGTTTTTCCTCTTTGTGGGCCATCAACGTTATTGCTGCTCCAGTTTCATGAATCATTTGTGAAAGACTTCCGATATGATCCATATCAGAATGGGTTATCAGTACTCTATTTAGCCTTTCAAATGGAACACAGGCAGCTACTGCAGTCTCACGGATTATTGCTCCCATACCTGGTAAGCCCGTATCAAACAAGACAACGTCCTTTTCATCCCAGACAATCAGCAAGCAGATTACTCCAGGTCCATTAGCCAGTTTGGTTTTCAATTCCAGCATTTCTACATTATTGAATATTCTCATTTCATCCTCCATTTATTTTTATAGAAGAGGAATTCATAAACAAAATAATTCGATCATTAAACACCTCTATATGTTTATTACCATAAAAAATGACAAGTGACCAGACTTGAAAAAAGCTGAATTTTATGATATAGTAGAGACATAAAATAAAAAAAATGCAATTAAAAACATCCGGTTCGATTTGAGCTGGATGTTTTACGTAGTATAGTCAATTTTTATTTACAACGCTTTATATCTGCAGACATTTTACAGCCTTTCAGCACTTTTATTTGACAGCAATTTATCCAAATATATGGATTTAAACTGTTTACTGGCCAGCATCTGCTTTAAAGGCGGTAATTTAAGAATAACTCCGAGTACTGCCGCCATCGCACGATGATTAGCAAATGCCTGGTTATCAAATATGAGATTTTGGAGGGTTCCTTTTTCGATTGCTTGCAGTACAAATCTATGGGTACTATTCACCGGTGTAATGACTTGAACCTCTCTTCGCATTAATTCAATGGCATTTTGGGGACAACTTCGCACACATACACCACAACCAAGGCAGACCTCATTCTCTACTTGGGCTACCGCCTTACCCTCTTTGTTGCTTGTCATAGAAATCGCCAATACCGGACAAACCTTTTCACATTTGCCACATCCTACGCATTCTTTCGAAATCTTAGGGACATAATTTGTGGTAGCCACTGGCTGCATTGGTCTGAATTTTCTTGCTGCTTGCAAGGCTTCACAACAACAGCCGCAACAATTGCATATAAATGCTGGGGCTTCGCGGACATTTTCGCCCATTTGCACCAGGTTAGCTGCATAAGAACGTTCTAATACAT
>CAZTEH010000111.1:0-12386 GCA_964612345.1 uncultured Oscillospiraceae bacterium
AGAAATGCTGGAAAAACAGAAGGAGAAAGCGATTAGACAAGCTGTAAAGCTTCTTATTTCTAATGGTGTACTTAAAGCTTCTGACATTTCTGTAGCGTAAACTGACTGTTATTGAATTTTCAAAGATCTATTAAGGTCTTGGTTTCGTGCGCCTTTTTTTCAGTTCATTTCGAGTATTTTTCACGCTAAAACCTCCTAAATATTTGTTTTCATAAGGGCAACCAATTCATAACATCTTTTCTCGCATCACTTACATGAGAGCCATGAATAGCCAGCCCCTTTAAAAGGGTTGATTCCGGACAAAGCTTTGCAATATCTTTTTCGCTATGGCCTAATCCGCTTCCTTCATGAGTACAGAATGGAATAATGGTCTTTTCGGAAAAATCGTATTCCTCCAGAAATGTAAATACCGGCATCGGCATCGTTCCCCACCAATTTGGATAACCCAGGAATATCACATCATAGGAATCCATATTCTCAATATGACCGGAAAGCACCGGTCTGGTATTGGCACGCAGTTCTTTCTGTGCCACTTCGGTAGTTTCGGTATAATCCTCAGGATAAGGCTCTACCGTATCAATACGGAAAACTTCACCTTCTGTTATTTCTTGAATCATCTTTGCAGCTGCTGCCGTATTACCGATTGGCAGATTTACAATCCTTCCGCTGACATAGTTATTCCCCTCACGTGAATAATAGGCTATTAAGCATTTCTTTTTATTCATTTCTTGTTTCTCTCTTTCGGTTTGTTTCTTTATCATTCTAGTCTCTTACTGTCTATGTATTGTTAGCATAAACCTTGGAGTTAACTCCAAGTCAAGCACTTTTTTTAGGGAAGTACAGTAAAAACTGCCCTCCCCCTAAAACATCAGCACCTTTATGATATTAAAATCCTGTAATTTCAATGCCTGCCATAATTCCGGCATTTTCATAAATGATTTCATGTTGTTTGTTATATAGATATATTTTGACTTCGCCCGAGAGGCCTTGTTTAATTGTATTTTGCATTTTACCTTGTTGCGGAGCAACTAATTCCCCTGTATTTGTTCGGTTTGCTTCTATTCTTAGTTTTTCCCTGCTATTCTCCAATGATAATATTATCCTTTGATCGGTAATACATTCAATATTTATCTTGCTCTTATTATAAGTAGCAAATCGATACTCTGTTTTATCAATCACCAAATTGCAGATATGCCCTAAAAAGCATTTTTTCATGAAGGGGATATCGGCCATTGAGAAGAAGAGACTTGTATTTTTATCTTTAAAATTGTTGCATTGTATCCAAATGTACTTCTTTGGAAAAGAAGTACCCCAATCTTTCTCAATGTATCCTTTTCCATTATTGAAATCTATTTCAACATGATTGATATTCAATTTTCCATAAAGCATATGATTCATGCTGACAATTCCATGATTACATTCCATTTTCGGGAAGTATGCAAAAAATCCCATGATGTTCGGCATAAAAATCGATTTCTTTATGGGAAGGAAGGAATCTAATTTCAATGTTCCCTCCACATTGATATTGTGGTCCTTTAATTTTACTGTTACCTCAGATTCCGTAAAACGATTATTTGCTACCTCAATCATGAACGGTTTGTCTCTAATTATAAAATCTTCCAGAGGGTATTTAAAATAACCCGTTTTAATGATTTTACTTCCTTTTTCATCCAAACTTACATAGATATATTGCACAAAGCTATGAACATCACCAATGGCGAAGCTGACACCCGGTATAAAACTGATCGCCGTTTTCTCATCTTGTGAAACTTGTTTATAATACCATCCCTCAAAATATTCCTTGTCATTAACGTTACCTTGAAATAATATTGGATCCCGAATTTTTTTTAACAACTTTGATTCCATCCTTCTTCATCAACATTTTTCATATATCTCTTAGTCTTTTCAAAATTTCAATTACTATCAGTTTACGACCAAACATCCGGCAATTCAACATTTTAGATAAAAATGAAGACAGATATGGCAATCTGTCTTCATGAATTTCATATGGTTTTTAATGTTCTGCTGACTTTTTAAACATTACGACCTGCTTCGTAGCCCTGGACTGTTGCATCCAAAACAATACCGATCGAGGATGCATCTCCGATCACTCTCACGTCATAACCCGCAGACTTAAGTTCTTCCGCAAGCTTATTATTCGGATTGGAACCTACCGCAATCACTACGGTATCCGCAGGAATCTCCTGATCGATCTTTCCGGATACTTTTACTACTTCCGGAGTTATCTCTTTCACAGTTGTGCCGGTAAGAATCTTTACTTTATTCTTTTCAAGCGAACGCATAAGATGCCATTTTGGCGCCAATGCTTCATCTGCAGCGATATCCACCAGCATTTCAACCAGCGTTACGTTTTTCAACTGGACACTCAAGTGATTTGCTGTTTCCGCGCCGACCTGTCCTCCTCCAATTACAACAATATTATAGCCTACGTTCTTCTTTCCGGAAAGAACATCATTCGCAGTCACAACATGCGGAAGGTCACTCCCTTTGATCGGCGGAATAATCGGCACCGCACCGGTCGCCATTACGATGATATCTGCCGGATTCTCCTTCATGAGATCTACCGTAACTTCCGTGTCGTATTTAATTTCTACTCCAAGCTTTTTTAGCTGCGTAACCTGCCAGTTAATAAAATCAACGATTTCACCCTTGCAAGGGGGTATGGCTGCAAGTCTGAATTGGCCGCCTGCATACTTTGTTTTTTCATATACTGTCACATTATGACCTGCCGTAGCAGCTACGATGGCTGCTTCCAGCCCCGCAGGTCCGGCACCAATCACCGCGACTTTTTTCGGATGATCCGCTTTTTCGATCTGACAAGTCGTCTCATTTCCAAGTGTCGGATTCAGAACACACTTGATTGGCTGATCAGCAAACAGGAAACCGAGACATCCGTAATTACATCCGATGCAATGCCTGATATCTTCGAAGCGGCCTTCCTTCGCCTTATTAGGCATTTCGGGATCTACCAGTGAGGCACGTCCCATCGCAACAAAATCTGCTTTCCCTGCACGAATAACACTGTCGGCGATTCTTGGATCATTCACGCGCCCAACGGATATAACCGGAATATTGCAAATCTCCTTTACTTCCTTGGCAAAATCCGCAATCCATGCATGTTTCACATAAGATGGCGGAACAATCGTATCACAAGAAGCATAAGTACCCGCAGAAATATGTACAATATCGATACCTGCCTGCTCCAGAATCGGTACAATCACTTTTGTATCCTCAAGGGTTCTCCCGCCATCTACGAATTCATCCGCGGAGATACGGAAGCCAATGATGAAATCATCACCGCATTTTTTTCGAATGTTTTTGATGATCTCAACCGGAAAACGCAGACGGTTTTCGAGATCTCCTCCAAACTGATCCGTTCTTTTATTGGAATAAGAAGACATAAACTCTGCAATCAAGTAACCGTGGCCACCATGAATTTCCACTCCGTCAAATCCGCACTTTTTTGCACGCAATGCGCAGTCACCAAAGTCTTCGATCAATTCTTCAATCTTCTCAACAGAGAGTTCAACCGGCATATCTGGGCTGAATGGGCACGGGATTGCCGTTGGCGCATAAGGCTTACAGCCAATAACATGCTCACTCGTCTGCCTTCCGCAATGATAAATTTGTGCCAGAATGATAGTCCCATACTGATGAACCCGCTTAGGGAGCTCGCTGTGGCTCTCGATCTGCTCATCGCACCATAAACCCGCTACATTGCTAAAGCCCTTACCTGTGGGTTCAACAACATAATCCTCCGTTATGATGAGGCCAAAACCGCCTTTTGCCTTTGCTTCATGGTAGGCTACATAACGTTCGGTTGCCTTTCCATCGCCGGTACAATAATTCGTTACCATTGCAGAAACAGCGCAGCGATTTTTTACAGTCTTTCCTTTCATCGTAAATGGGCTGAATAGATTATCTAACATAATGCGTCCCCTCTCAGTTTTTAATTTTAATTTTATTATAATGTTAAATGACTAACGAGTCAACAATGAATTTATAGTCTTTAATGAACGGACGGTCATTCTTGCCTTTTCTTTACTTTTTGTCATACAATTGTTATAATAATCCGATAAGGAGTTTACCAATATGGCAATGTCAATCGAAAAAAGGTTAAAAATTCAACAAGAAAGAAAAAAACAAATTCTAGATGTAGCATTGACTCTATTTGATACGCTAGGCTATTCCAATACGAAAATTGATGATATATCGGAAGCTGCCGGAATCAGTAAGGGATTAATATACAGACACTTTAAAACGAAGGCAGACATTTTGTATGCATATACCGATTCGATGCAGGAGTGTTTAGACGAAATTGAAAATTTTGATTCACCACTGGAATCTGTTAAGGTTTTTGGCGAAAGACTGTTGTCAAATCCCTATCAAACAGGTTACCTTCCACCTCTAAGGGTATTTATAACCGTATTTGTAAGAGGTGAAATAGATCCTAATACGGATAAAAATCCGATTAAAAATGACTTTGGAAAGAAATATTTCGGGCCGATATTTAAGCGCGGGCAAGAGTTAAATCAATTTAAAAAAGGAGATCCGGTAGAATTTGCCGATTTCTATTGGCATTACTTATTAGGTCAAATGACTCATGTTATAGAAAAGGATAGTAACTGTAATGTCATTCCGAATTTAGATGCAGTTATCAAGCTATTCCGACCTGAGAAATAGAAAGACGAGATATTCCTTCGAGTATCTCGTCTTAAAATTCAACTTCAATTTCACCTTATGCCGGCTACGATTCCGGAAGCCATATAGCGGCCCATAGCCCTTGCATTTCTTAAAACTTGTTCAAAAATTACCAATTATTTACTATAATCTTTTAATTGCAACGCGACGATATCGCGTTCATGATATTCGCTTCAATATTGATACGATTCATCAATAAACTCTAAATTACCATTATTTGTTTGTTGGTATCTAGCTTTTTCAAGTTTTCTCACCATATTACATCCCCTTATAAGTAGTCTATCCTCGGATATAATATGTTTTTTTATAGGGATTGTTCTTTTGTAAGCTATTGCTCCAAATCATTATATTTTTCACTTAGAACAATAATATCGATCCGTCTGTTTTTTGCCCGCCCCTCTTCCGTTGCATTATCGGCGATCGGTCGGTATTCCCCATATCCAACCGCGATCAGTTTTTCAGGCGAAAGATTGGTCTTACTGGTAATTAGCCGCACTACATTGGCCGCTCTTGCTGCAGACAAATCCCAATTGGAAGGGTACTCAGCCGAATTCATGGGGACATTGTCTGTATGCCCTTCAATCCGTATGAAATTATCCATGACCGCAAACATATCAGCGATCTCTAGCAAGGTGTTTTCATTGTCTTGCTTAATTTGCGCACTTCCCGGATCAAAAAAAATTGCATTGCTGAGACTGATAACCAGACCACGTTTATCGATTATTGTTGTTACAGCAATAGACAGATTTTCACTTTGCAGCTTAGCATCAATTTCAGCTTTCAGTTTTTCCATTTGCTGTTGTTCACTTACGCTGCTTTCAGGGCTCTCCGTCTGTACTGTTTCCTGTTCATTCAGCTGCGAAATAATATAGCTTTGCGTCATCATCTCCTCGGTGAATGCTTCAGACATCTCTTTTGCTTTTGCCTGATCCACCTGGCTGACAGCAAACAAGACGATGAAAACCGCCAATAATAAGGTCATCAAATCGGAATACGGGAGCAGCCACGCTTCCCCGCCTTCTTCTTCATGTTGTTGATGTTTCTTTTTTTTTGACATACCTCATTTCCTCCTTATTCCTGCTTCGGTTGCTCAAGTATTTTTTTCTGTTTCGACGCAGGCAGAGTAGCAAGCAGCTTATCCTTAAGCATAAACGGGGCATCGCCCTGCTGTATAGACATCAGTCCTATAATCACCATCTCTTTTAGCCTTACTTCCTTTTGGCTTTTCACTTTCAATTTTTTTGCAAAGGGATTCCATAAAACATAACCGGTAAAGATACCAAGAATCGTTGCTACAAATGCGGCAGCAATGGCTTCTGCCATTTTTTCGGTATCGTCGATATGCGACATGGCGGCGATTAACCCAAATACAGCTCCCAAAACACCCAAGGTCGGAGCATACATACCGGCTGACGAAAAAATACTCGCATTTGTCTCATGTCTTTTTTCCATTGCCGCAATTTCATTTTCAAGAATTTCTTCAACAATGGTCTCTTCCGTTCCGTCAATAACCATTTGAATCCCTTTTCGAATAAAAGGATCTTCAATTTCTGCGACTTTGCTCTCTAACGATAAAAGACCGTCTCTCTTGGCTTTCGTCGATAATTCAATCATTAAATCAATAATTTCTACATCAGAAATCGTCTTTTGCTTTGTAAAGAGAATTTTGAATAAAGCTCCTAAAATTTTAAGATTTTCTCCGGGAAATGAAATTAATATCGTAGCAGCCGTGCCAACAAATATTACAAAAATAGCTGCAGGATTTAAAAGAACAGTAAAACTGATACCCTTAAAAAGCATTGCTCCGATTACGGCAACAAAACCCACAATAACGCCTATAAGTGAAGTGAGTTCCATATTTCCTCCTTCTTGTTCGACATATTTTTACAACAATCTCCATTTTTCATCACAAAATATAATCGTATCATTTTTTATGAAATTATACAATTGCTTTTACTGGGCGAAACTTATAAAATTGAAATAAAAAAATTACACAGAATTAAAAATTCTGTGTAATTTTGGAATAATATGCACAAAAGGTACCATTCAACCTAAAATTTTGAGAAATTTATGTACCAGTTTGGGATCAAATTGGCTTCCCGCATTCCTTACCAATTCCATTATTGCATCTTTTTTTCTCATGCCTTTCCTGTATGGTCTATCGTTCACCATCGCATCATAAGCGTCAATGACAGCAAGAATACGGCATTCCAGTGGAATTTGCTCTCTTTCGATGCCTAACGGATACCCTTTCCCATCCCATCTTTCGTGATGTCTCAGGATTAAATCGGAAATATTGTTCAGATCCGGATGAACCTGCACAATTTTATATCCGATTTCACTGTGTCTTTGCATTTGTATAATTTCACTTTCCGTCAGAGAAGAAGGTTTGAACAGAATAGAATCCGGCACACCGACCTTTCCCAGATCGTGAAATTGGGCCAGCAGCTGAAGATCCAGGATTCTTTGCTCTGATAAACCCATATGCTTTCCAAGCCGAACCGCCATTTCCCTTAATCTTTCGCCATGTCCCTCTGTAATAAAGTCTCTCGCTTCCAGAGTCTTCGTCAGAGCTTGCACCAAGGCATTCCTGATGCTGTGGGTATTATTCAGCTTTTCCCTGTACATATCGTTGTCTGCTTCTTTGAAAAGATCTTCGACGCTCTTCGGCAAGCCGCAGCATAATGCATAACCCAGAGAGATACTTAACGGGATGCTGTTATTTTTTGCATTGTATTTTTTGATCGAGCCGCGTATCCTGCTGCAAATTGCGTTAATATGGTTCTCGGTGCAATTCGGTACTAATATGGCGAATTCATCACCGCCCATCCTGCATAGTACTGCGTTGCCATCCAGAGAAGAATTGATGATGCGTGCTGCATCAACTAAAAGTTTATCTCCCTTATCGTGCCCCAAGGTGTCGTTGATGAACTTCAGCCCGTCAAGATCGCACATGACCATTCCCATGGATGTACTGTGCTCTTTTTGAAGTGTATGAATAATCTGACTGGAGTAAGCTCTGTTATACAGCCCCGTCAGAGAATCATGCGTGCCCATATAACACAACTGAGTTTCCTTTTTTACTCGCTCCTTTATTTCGGCCTGTAATTTCTTTACAAGGGTTTTGTCATTTAAGATCACAATAATTCCGGCAATCTCCCCGTAATGATTGGCCTTTACAGCCGAGATTCTGGCACTGATTGGAATTTTTTCGCCCGTAACGGTGGCGCACCACAGTTCTCCTTCCGCTTCGAAGCTGTGCATGTATATAGTTTCCGGAGCATCGCAGAAAAATCGAGATTGGTTACTCTGTCAAGATGGCTGCAAACTGGCTTAAGCTGTTAATGGAAGCTACCGAAACACCAGCAACAACAAATAAAACCATTACTCTTGCCAAATCACCATTAAATGGTTTAAACAACTTGTATAGCTTATTGACCAGGAACAAAAAACAGACATGACCGATCAGTGTGCTTACAATACCTAAACGAAATATCCACTCGGATGAAAGAATATTATCAATTGTAGCTTTTGCATCGCCCGGTACAATGAATGCTTGGTTACCATACATATCGCCTAAAAGATAAAATACAGCGATATATAGATACCTCATTCCTGCAATTCTTGCGATTTTTTTGTTTTCATTCATTTGTTTCCCTCCTTTGGTCACAAATCAACGTAACAGTTTCAGAGCAAACTCCTGTGCATCTTTAAGGTCACTGCTATCTGGCTTACCCTTGTTCATCCCCCCAAAATACTTTAGAAAGCTGTTCGTGTTAAAGCCTTTGCAACTAAATTCACCTATTATTGTGTAACCCTTTGATTGCAGCTTTTGTCTCAATATAGAATGATCCTTAGCAACCTTGGTATCTCCCTGCATTGCACTTGTTGAGAAAATAAAGGCTGGCTTATTATTCGCTTCCGGCAGCATGTCAGCAAGATCAAGTAACGGTTTGTAATGTCTTCCGCTGTCTATACCTGCACCGAATCCTAAAAGTTCATATTCTTCAAGTTCTTCCAGAATTACATGATCAGTTGCTATTACCTGTGCATTAAGCACCTTCGAAAATTCATCAGCAATTTTTAATGTATTATTATGATGATATGAGTAGACTATTATAAGACATTTTGTTGACACAGCACTTGTAGATTGGCTATCTTCCTTCATCGTTTTCACCTCCAAAACTTTTCGATTATACTGAATTTGATACTTTTGATTCATTTATGCCTCGTATCAATGTCCATATTAAGAATAAGAATTCCGCGATTGTTTGCGGTATTAATAGAATTGTATTAACAATTACTAGGCCTGGAAATAGAAAATGAATAAAAACTTCCAGAAACAAGCCGCAGCCGCCGACTACGAGTAATATACCGAGAACTCTTGGAAGAAATCTAGACTTGTAAACTAAAAGACCCAGAGGAACAAGCCATAAAGCGAAGAAAATATTTGCTATTTCATAACCGTGTAAATATAAATCATATGACAGCATTGCCTGTGCCTTTATTTGCTCGATTGCAAAGACGTTTAAATATTCAGCACCGGTTAGAAGATGCAATGATGAATATTCATTCAATAGGTTTAGCATGTTAATCGGAACACTCACCATTACACAAATAACCATGAGGATTGCCAAGTTCTTATCCACTGTATGCAGCAGCTTGTATAAGACGAAAGGCAGGAGCAGGAAGATGACCATCATGATCAGATCGCTCGCAAAACCCAGCCGGAACAGAAACTCATTTGCTAAAATATTACCTGCTGTAGCTTCGATATCCCCTATTACAAATATTTTGGAACGGACAATCTGTGCGATAGGACCAAATATGAACATAAGCAGCCATAAGAATCCAGCCAATCGTGCAGTTTTTTTGTTTGTACCCATTTTTTTACCCCTTTCATGAGCTAAAATATTATTACTTGAAATCCGACTCATTCCACTTCCATGCGTACCTGATAATTAGCAACATGATAACAACTTCTATCGTTGCGAAAAAATAATAATGTAGATATGCCGAACCACCACCAACAACAAATAAAATAGTAATCACGCTTGCAATGATGTTTGCCCAGCGATTTGCTCTATACTTCAATACCCGGGACAGGAAAATCATAGCAATTGGTATCTCCAACACGATTGCGAATACCAGCATAATTTCTTGTGTGATTTTTAATGGTGTGTTTCCTGTCATTATGTCATTTAAATATCCTGGTAACATAAATGAAAAAATATCCGCATAGATCATATTTATCATTACAACGATCCACAATATTGAAATTTTTTTTCTTATGTCCATGCTCGCAGTCTTTTTGTTTGTATTCATTTTTATTCTCCTTCAATAATCTTTAAATTTTCGCCGAAGCAAATGCCATCGGATTGAATCCTTTTATGATCAGCCATACTGCCAGAACCATTTCCTGCAAGGCGATTGGAACGTTCATAGCTATTTCAACCGGTTCAAGAGGGCTGATCAGTTGAAAATGTAACAGAATGCTTGATAGAATGCTCAAAGTGACTCCAGCAAGACCCCAGCCCGACAGCCACCTGGGAATAAGTTTTGTTTGATAAAATACAGAATAGTACATCATGGCGCCTATGCACCAACTCAGAATCGCAAAATTTCCCACCAAATCTCGTCCTGCAAGCATTAATACACCCAATGTTTGAAAAGAAGAGGAAGAGGATGCAGGATCTCCAGAGTTTATAAATTCCTGACTCAAGACCAGCAGTAAAAATAAGATTACAGCACCAACGATATGCAACATTCCCTCAATAATCCGGAAGCCTCCGGATCCAAACGCCAGACCTTCGTTAAATTTTTTTACAACCGGATACAGGGAGATCCCGATACCGGCGCACGCAATCCCCATTATGAACTGCAAAAATGATCCCAGCATTAAATTGTCTTCCTTAGCAGCTATCTCTACGAGATAATTTGGATCATTGATGCTCCCAGAGAGAGAAAGACTGAGTATACCTGCAGCCGTCCCGATGATGAGCAATATGCCTGCGATTTTTGCTAAATTTTTATAAACGTTCATGATGAATCCCCTTTTGATTTTTAATTTTTTATTTTATTTGTCGCCCTTCACTTCATAACTAAAAACTTCCCCAATTTGAACTCCGAATGCGTCGGCAATGCGGAAAGCGAGCTCCAGCGAGGGGGAATACTTACCCGCTTCTATGGCTATGATGGTCTGCCTGGAAGCCCCGGCTTTTTCAGCAAGCTGCTGCTGTGTCATTTCATTGGCAAAGAAACGCAGCGTTCTGATGTTGTTTGTAATTTCAAATTTCTTAGCCATTTTTGACACCGCTTCTATAAAAGTATAGTTGGGCAAGGCTTTCAACCAACGAGCCAATGCTGATTGAGAAGAACAGGATGTTAAGCATCACTGCCGGAGAATAACTCAATACAAGAGATACCAGCGCCGCAATAAATCCAAACCCCATGATGGCGTAACCGATCCTCAGTGATTTGAGTCCGATCAGTCGATCCATTTCGTCTTCAACCATTTCCAGTTCGATTGTTTTTTCTATCTCCTTATCATCGCATTTGCCATTCTGCACTTGTTCCTTGACCGCAAGCGCAATGGAAAGCAAAATGTGAAATACGATTTGAATGATAATGGCGGCGACAACACCGATGCCGATAAATAGAAGCATTGCAGCTGCCCAAAACTTCATACTATTCGGGTCAACCATGCCTGACTGTACCTTGCTGAATGCATAGATGCTATATGCTGTCAAAACTAATATGCCAGTTAAAATATATACAATTGTTTTCTTTTCTTGATAAGACATATCCCTCTCACTCCTTTTTCCAATTTGTAACTCCCAGCGTACATACTGTAATATAATTTATACATAATGTCAAGTATTTTTTACATCCTAATTTTGACAAAATATGATAGGCAAAATATGATAGCCCAAAAAACAACACTAAAGTGTCTTTGCTCCGTTATCATGATGCATCTATAATACTGAAAAAGTTATACTATGGCTGTATATCAGAGGGAGCATTGTTCTATGAGTTATAAACTTGGCCAGAATCCCGATTCAATGTTCAACGACGACCTGTTTAGCAGAATTTCAACTAAGTTCAATCTCAATGACTCAAAAGAAACTCGTGTATATATCCATAACCACACCTCCAGGGTTGCAGAAAAGGCCTCCGGTTTTTTGAGATTTTTAGAGCTTGATTCCTTTCAGCAATATAAGATCATTCAACTGGCAATATACCATGATATCGGTAAACTTGGGGTTTCTCCTGATCTCTTATTCAAAGCCGTCAAATTAAATAAAACAGATATCGAAGTGATTCGAAAGCATAGTGAATATGGTGGATTATATATCTCTTATTTTCCCGAATTATTATTCCTATCTCCGCTGATCAAGCATCATCATGAGCGATGGGACGTGAGCGGGTATCCGGATGGGTTGAAAAACTACGAAATTCCTTTTGAATGCAGAATCTTATCAATTATTGATGCTTTTGACGCAATGATATCAGAACGCTGTTATAAAAGGGCCTTGACGGTTGTAGCTGCCTTGGATGAAATAAAAGTTCATTCCGGGAGCCAATTTGATCCGCAGATGGCAGGACTTTTTATACGGTTCGTAGAGATCAATTTGAATTATTTTGTAAAGAAATACGAGATTACT
>CAZTEH010000112.1:0-12385 GCA_964612345.1 uncultured Oscillospiraceae bacterium
TATGCAAGGAAATCACAAATCTTCGATTTGTAGATTTCGACTGCTAGGCGAGGATTTTATAAATAATTAAGTATATGATTCATGTTTTTCTGTAAATCATAATAGTAATATTTAGTATACACCAATATGGAAAAATAAGCAAACCAGTTATCGGAGTAGGAGTGATCAGCATGGTATAAGGAACACTACCGGAAAGACAAAATTCAACAAATTATTGCAATTTGAAGAAAATAGAATATAATAATTAAGTGTATTGAAATTGAAAGAAAGTGAGAGATAAAAATGGATCAAAATATTATTGTAATTGAAAGCAGTAGAAATCTAAGAGCGCTCGGCAGGAATGCACTCACAGGAAAGTGGGGATTAGGAGTACTCGGAACTTTGTTATATGCAGTATTGACCACAGTTCCTGTTATTATTTTAAATGCTATTTTTGGAGACGGGAGCGCAACGCCAGCGGGCATTTCAAATATATACAGCCTGCTGATTACGGGACCGATGACACTTGGCTATGCGATGTTCGCAATATCGATTTTCAGAAAAAGAGAGACCTCCCCTGCAGAGGTATTTTATGGTTTTGAGCGTTTTGGAAAGGCGTTAGGATTATACATAGTGATGATCATATTTGTTCTATTATGGTCTTTGCTTCTCATTGTGCCTGGAATTATAGCCGCTTTCCGATACAGCATGAGCTTTTATATTTTAGCGGATAAGCCTGATATGGGCATCATGGAAGCACTCAATGAGAGCAAGAGAATGATGCGGGGTAATAAGTGGAAATTTTTCTGTCTGAGTCTATCCTTTATTGGCTGGGGAATCTTATGTCTCTTCACATTTGGGATCGGATTCCTGTGGCTTGGACCTTATATGGAAGTGTCTATTATCGCATTTTACGATATTGCTAACGGCAGCCTGAGGTCAGCAAGAACGATCGAAGGAGATCCGATCGGAGGCAGTGGAGAAAGAGCCAGTATGGATCCGATTACTGTTTATAAGGAAGAGACGGAGGGGATTGAGCCGGAATTAAAAGAGGTAAAGCTGATTGAAGAACCGGAAATCAAAGAAGCAGAATTGGCCGAAGAACCGGAAATCAAAGAAGCGGAATTAAACGAAGAACCAAAGAACGAAGAGTAATCAATTTGTTAAATAAAGCACCACGCCGTTATTCTATCGAGGACATACGGGAGTGGTGCTTTTTATATTACTATTAGGGAGAGATGAATTGTTCTATCGCTGACTGAACTTCTGTGTCAGTTCCTGCCTTAGTGCATCAATTTTTAAAAAATCCATATTCGGTACGTAGTATTTTTCCAGATCGTCATGTTCTTTTTTCGCCTGACTGAGGCAAACGATTCCTTTTTCAAGCAGCTCTTCCATCTTATTTTTGCTGTCTGCCAGAATGTTCTCCTGATACTTGATGGAATCATATCGAATGATGTTTTCCAGATCAATTGGGATGATCTCTGCAGAAAGTGCTGTTTTGTCGATGGTATGATATTGATTGGATGTGATAAAGGCTAAGCTCAGTTCCGGGATGAGGAGATGCTCGAGCTTCGTAGCCGGCTTCATGGGACAATAATAACCTTCCACCTGAAACCCTCGATAAACTGCTCCCTCCATGAACAAATTCAGCATTCTTTCACTGCTGACACCCACCGGGGCATGAATCAGATAAACCTTCTGATAGCCTTTCAGCAAGGTATCTAAGTAATGCTCAAAACCATTTGGCGTAATTGCGCTGGCAAAATATTTCTTGATTTCACCTTGTTTTGAACTGATTTCTTTATGTGATAATTCATCGCCGATTATTTTTGCTGATATCTTGTATAGCTCTTCATGCTTTATTGCAGACTCGTAAATGCTGCATAAATTGTCGTACATCTTTCCCGCAGCAGCTAAATAATTGTATACTCTGCTGAATATACTTTTGATTCGTTCATTGTTACTTATCAGCGCGTCCCGGTTTTTTCGGATCCCTTCCTCATCCCAGTAATCGCCCAAATGAATGATGGAATCAACAGCACCCGGATTGATTGGATCCACGATATGAGGTGATGTTCCATCGATCATGGCAATCTTTTTATCCCGTAAAACGATGCCGTCCAGTGAATTATTATCTGATGAGCAGTGCATAAAATCAACATCATGGCCTTCCTGGAGCATGGACTCTCCGATTTTTTTCATGAAAGTCGATTTTCCTACTCCGGGGCCGCCTTTAATGCAGATGATTTTATCTGCCTCTCTCTGGCCGAGTATATATTGGTAATAAGAGAAAAAACCTTCTGGTGTATTGTTTCCCGGATACATATGTCTTTCGATTCCTGCCATACACATCTTCCTTTCCTTAATATTTCCTTCCATGATATGCAGGAGTATACTTTTCGGTGATAATTCGAACCTAGTCTATGTGTCCCTTTTTGAAACAGGCAGGTCCCATTTATTCATTGATATAAGGCATAAAAAGTATTATAATGATTAAGATTTGTTGAACAGGTCAAAAATTAAAACCGGCTGGTTAAAGTGGTTGAAACCACATGGAGTAGATGATAATTTATAGAAGGAGATGCAGATGAGTCAGAATTTTATACCTCTTCTTTTTGCGGGAGATATCAATGTTTACAGTGTTGCGAGGGCATTTCACGAGCAATATGATATAAAGGCGAGCGTATTCGGAAAATATAGTACCGGTCCGTGCTATGACAGTAAAATAATGAATTATACGGCGAATGCCAAAATCGATCAGCAGGATGTGTTCCTTGCCGTGGTTAAGGAATTTGCAGCAAAGAATAAGGATAAAACCATTCTTGCCATCGGCTGCGGAGACAGCTATGTGCAATTACTCAGCCAGAACAAGGACAACTTCCTCGAAAATGTCATTGCTCCATACATCGATATCGACATGATGAACAACCTGATCCATAAGGAGAAGTTTTACAGGATGTGTGAGGAAACCGGGGTGGACTATCCAAATACCTTTGTCCATCGCAAGGAAATAGGACATGAGTTCGAGCTTCCTTTTGAGGCTCCGTTTATTATAAAGCCTGCCAACGGCATCGAATACTGGAGACATCCCTTCGCAACTCAGAAAAAGGTGTACAAGGCGGACGCTCAAAAAGAGCTTCATTGCATCCTTGATGATATCTATGGTGCCGGCTATGACGATTCCATCATCCTTCAGGATTTTATTCCGGGAGACGACACTTACATGAGAGTGCTGACCAATTATTCCGACAGGAATGGTGAGGTGAAGCTCATGTCTCTGGGTCATGTACTGCTGGAGGAGCATACGCCGCACGGCATTGGGAATCACGCGGTCATCATAACCGAACACAACGAAGAGGTGGCAGAAAAATTCAAGAAACTGCTGGAGGAAATGCACTACATAGGGTTTTCTAATTTTGACATCAAGTACGATCAAAGAGACGGAAAATACAAGGTCTTTGAGATCAATACGAGACAGGGAAGAAGTAATTATTATGTAACAGGTGCCGGACAGAATATTGCGAAATACCTTGTGGAAGATTATATATACCGTAACCCTATTGAATTGAAAATTATCACGGAAAAATCTCTTTGGCTCGTGGTACCGAAAGGTGTTGCCTTCCGCTATATCAGGCAGCAATACCATAAGGAAATGAGAGCTTTGATCCAAGCTGGAAATTTTGTGAATCCGCTGTTTTACATAAAAGATCCCGGGTTTATGAGAATGTTTCGGCTGTATAAATCTCAATTAGGCCATTACTTCAAATACTGGAAGTATCTTGGAAAGCAAAAATAACGGTCGAAATTTTACGGATGCGTTATAACGGAGGAAAAGGATTTATGTGGATTGATAACAGAAAGATCTTAGGTGTGTTGGGGGGAATGGGCCCTTTGGCAACTCAGCTTTTTTATAAAATGATCATTGAAAAGACGGATGCCGGCTGTGACCAGGAGCATCTGAATATGATCATACTCAGCCATGCGACCATGCCGGACCGCACCAGAGAGATATTGGAAGGGCGTACCGAGGAGCTGTTACAACTGCTGCTGAAGGACGCGCAGATGCTGGAAATGGGCGGTGCAGGAGTGATCGCCATTCCCTGCAATACGTCCCATGTGCTGCTGGACAGGCTTCAGGAGAACGTTGGTATCCCGATCATCAACATGGTTGAGGAAACGGTGGAACACATAGCTGAAACGAACCATGAACAGGATTTGCGTATCGCCGTTCTGGCCACCGACGGAACAATCAATATGGGCTTATATCAAAAGGCACTGGAAAGAGCGGGGATTACACCTGTCATTCCGAGCCCTGAGTCACAAAAACTGGTGATGAAGATCATTTATGACGGCGTGAAAAACGGTGGAGAAATCGACTTTTCCGACTTTTTAACCGTTCAGAAGGAGATTTTCGGACAAGATTGTCAAGGGGCAATTCTTGCGTGTACGGAACTGTCCTGCTTTAAAGAACTGTACAATCTGCCCAATTATTACATAGATGCCATGGGTATTCTTACAGAAAGGTCGATTCTTGCCTGCGGCGGAAAAATCAAATGAACAGGAGTAAGTACAATGGATAAAACACTTCACAGTCTGGCTGAGTATTTAAAGCTTTTGGAAGATCACAAACTGGTAAGCGACTATAAAATCGGGGCTGACGATCAGAACAGCCTGGTTCGTTATATTTCCTATAGCTCCAAGGATATCGAGAAGGATACCCTGTTTGTCTGCAAGGGCAGCCATTTCTCCGTTGATTATTTGAAGTCTGCGGTAGAAAAGGGAGCGAACAGCTACATCAGTGAAACGAAATACGACCTCGGCAAAGCGGATGGAAGTGTTTCCTATATTATCGTCAATGATATCCGCAGGACCATGGCTCTGATTGCGGATTATTACTACAATCAAATTTGGAATGACCTGAAAGTCATAGGCATTACCGGAACAAAAGGAAAGTCGACGACGGCCTATTTCATGAAATTCATTCTGGACGAGTATCTGAAGGATAGGAAGAAGCCGGTGAGCGCTATCGTATCAGGAATTGACAACTACGACGGCGTCATTAATGAAGAATCCCATCTGACCACTCCGGAAGCCATGGAACTCCATAAGCACTTCAGTAATGCGGTAAAGAGCGACATCGAATACCTGAGCATGGAGGTTTCCAGCCAGGCTTTGAAATATGACCGAACGCTTGGAATTACCTTTGATGTGGGCTGCTTTCTGAATATCGGAGAGGACCATATCAGCGATGTGGAGCACAGCAGCTTTGATGACTATCTGGAATCAAAACTGCGACTTTTCGGCCAGTGCAGGATGGCATGCGTGAACATTAACAGCGACCAGATCGACCGGGTTTTGGAAGCTTCAAAGGCCTGTCCGCATGTTGTTACCTTTGGTCTGGATGAAAAGGCGGATGTCTACGGTTATGATATCGTCAAGTCGGGCAAGAGCATCAGCTTTATGGTAAGAACGAAGGATTTTGTGAAAGAATTTAAGCTCACCATGGCAGGACTGTTCAATGTACAGAATGCCCTGGCTGCCATTTCCATTTCCCAATGCCTTGAGATACCGATGTCTTATGTGGCAGCCGGATTAAAGAAGGCGAGAGTCAGCGGCAGGATGGAGGTTTATACGAGCAAGAGCAGCAAGGTTCAGGTAATCGTGGATTACGCCCATAATAAGATGAGCTTTGAGACACTGTTTCAATCCACCTTGAAAGAATATCCCAACAAGAAGATCACGATCGTATTCGGATGCCCGGGTAAAAAGGCTCAGAGAAGGCGTCAAGAACTGGGTGAGATAGCGGGAAAATATTCCGATCAGGTATATATTACCGAAGAGGATGCAGGAGAAGAGCCGGTGCTGAAGATCTGTGAAGAGATTGCCCAGCACGTCGAAAAGCAGGATTGCAGCTATGCCATCATACCGGATCGGGAAGAGGCCATCCGGGAAGCAATAACCAACGCAGATGACGATACGGTGGTACTGATCACAGGTAAGGGAAGAGAGACCCGTCAAAAACGGGGGACCAAATACATCGACACGCCATCGGATGTGGAATATGTTCAAAAGTATCTGGGGAAAAATTAATCTAAGCTTTCACCAGATTTTTTCCCTCTTTTTTCGCTTCATATAATTTTTTGTCAGCATTGTTTATCAGTTCATCCAGTGTTTGTTCCCCGTCCAGGCATTTGACTCCGATACTGACGGTAACCTTGATTTCCGGGGAATCCGGAACAGGTATATTCGTGTCTGCTATTGCCATGCGGATACGTTTTGCAACGAATAGTGCAGCTTCAAGATTTGTATGGACCAGGCCAACTAAGAACTCATCACCGCCATAACGTCCCAGAATATCAAATTCACGAATCTCCTTTTTCATAGCGGCAGCAACCTTGGTTAGTACGATATCACCGATTGCATGTCCATATTTATCATTGATGCTTTTAAAAGCATCAATATCCATCATTAATATGCTGAGTGGCAAGCCACTGTCTTGAGCTTGCTTGTATACTTCGTTCAAAAGCTGATAGGAATACTGACGATTAAAAGTATGGCACAAAGCATCATTTTGAGCCATTTCTCTGAGTCGCTGACCTTCTATTTTTTCAGTAATATCCATGCAGCTGCCGATGAAGCCGATGAACATGCAATCCTTGTTATAAAAAGGTACGCCACGATCGTTGATCCATCGATACTGCCCATCATTTCTTTTCAGCCGATAATCCATTTCAAATCGCTGCTGATTATTAAAACTATCCAAGTAAATTTTAACACACCGGTCTAAATCATCGGGATGAACACCCTCCGCCCAACCGAATCCATATTCCTGCTCCATCGTTCTGCCTGTAAAATCAAGCCATGTTTTATTAAAGTAATCACATTCCGTACTGATATTTGATCGCCATATCATATTTGGAGAAGACTCAACAATTAGTTTATACTGTTCTAAATCAATCAAAATAAATCCCCTCCTTGCTTCATTGGTATTTTAAATTCACAGGGTACATGCACCTGGCATTTTCCGCAGGCATATCTGGGATTATGCTTTACCTTGGTTTCATCCAAAAATTCAGAGCAAGGCGCATGACTCTTTCCTGTTTCCTTGGATATCGCATTGACAGGGCAATTTTTTGCACATCTGCCGCACATGGTGCAGTATTCATAGATATCTTTGTAATCTCTACTATCAGGCGGGAGATCAAGCTCCGTGATGATACTGCCAAACCTTCCGGCCATCCCTTTTTTTGTGATCAGTCCCTTGGAAAGACCAAAGGTTCCATGTCCGCATACAAAGGCCGCATGTCGTTCAGACCAATTGGATGTAAATCTGGTTTCATGCTCCGAGCCGTCCGTATTGGACCAAAATCTTTCATCCATAGCAGGTACAAGACTTTCCTGTCCGGCATTGGTCAATTCGGATTTTAAATGCTTACACAATTTCATTAACAGGATCTGACCTTCAATCCTCGCATGAAGCCATTCATCGGAGGGCCAAGTCATATTCCTGCTGTTTCCTTTTCTGACTTCCTCGCTGAAGGGCAGGAAAAAGGAAATGACGGTCCTGGCTTGCGGCAGCCATTCTTTTGGAAGCATGAAATGCTCCCCGACCGCCGACGGCTGTTTCAACAACTCAAAATATTTGTCATCGGCAGCTCCAAATGCAAAAATAGGAGCATCAAACAGCTTCAGCCCGACAACCTGTTTTGAAATGGCGGTTTCCTCTGATATAACGTTTTCCTGTGCATGTCCCATAAAGGTCTCAGCGGTTTTAATTAAATCCTGTTTATTCATCGGTTATTCCCCCACAATATAGAAATGCCATTGCCTTCCCAAGGGCTCAGGAGGTCAATGGCATCTTTTCGACTCTTAGTATTCTTCTTCCTCGTCTTCTCCAAATTCTCCGTCGATGACAGGGAATTCCTTATCGATAAGGCCTTCTTCATAAAGGTCTTCATCTTCTTCTATGATTTCCTCGTATTCCTCATCCAGCTTTGCGTCGATGGAGATGGAATACTCGTCGATTTCATAATCCAGACAATCGGAAAAATCATAACGGTATTGATCCTCGTTGAGTTTTTCCAGCCGATAGAAAGCCAGGGCTTCACTGACGGTTGCATCTCTTTTTACATTGTCGCTGAGCCGTTTCATGTGTACGGTACTGTCAAAAATGTACCAGCATCGGAACTTGAACAGCTCATCCACGTAGGCAATACGTTCCTCCCTGGTCGTGGTGTTCTTTGCGAGTCCTACAAGAGCCTGCTTGATCGTGCCCAATAATGTGTAGACATCAATGGCATCATCCGGCATTCCCTGCTGAACATCCTCAAAATAATTGTCGGTTAAATCGATCAGCGTGTCAGACTCAACCTCAGCAAGAATTTTATAAAATAAATCATAAGGAATCTCTTCGTCACACTCGATTAGAGCGGCGAAGTGTTCAAAATATCCGAACTCATCGGGAGCGTCGATTTCAATTAATTCCAAAAGTTCATCAAAATCCATTAAACCACCTCATTTGTAGGTATCAAGGTCGAAGCTTTTAAAAGCCACCTTAAACTCAGAGTTTTCGAAAATTCGGTTGATCATGTTGACAAAGTTCTCTGACAAGTCACTTGCATAGAAGGTGTTGTCAAAAACAGGTTCTTCAGACAGGAGATCGTTTTTTACCAATTGGGTTATGATGCTTTGTATTATTTCCTCCGATGGATCGATAATTCGTAAACCGGGATATATTTTTTCAATATTTTTTCTGATTAACGGATAATGGGTACACCCCAATACGAGGGTATCGATCTTGTTATACGAGATAAAGTGATCCAGGTAATACCGAATGGTTAGATCCATGATTTCATTTTGTATGATGCCTTCCTCAATGAGAGGTACAAAGGTCGGGCATGGGGTTGCGTAAAGATTCAGCTTCTTGTTCAGATTATGTATCAGATCCTCATAAGCTTTGCTTTTGATCGTCACCTTTGTGCCGATGATTCCGATTTGATTTTCCTCGCTGCAGGAATTCGCAACGACTTCTGCGGTTGGCTCAATGATCCCGACGATAGGAATTTCGGGATATTTCTGCTGTAATTCCGTCAGGCAGGTCGAGCTGACAGTATTACATGCAATAACGATCATTTTTACATTTTCTTTGACTAAAAAGTCTGCGATCTGCATTGAAAATAGACGGATTGTAGAGGGCGCTTTTGAGCCGTATGGTGTACGAGCAGTGTCACCGAAATAGATGATGCGCTCGTTCGGTAAAGCTTTCATTAAATAGGGCATGCAAGTTAGTCCGCCAAGTCCTGAATCGAAAAACCCTATTGGTCGATTATCCATAAAAATTAAGTGTCCTTTCGTTGTTGAAGTAAAATGATTTACTGTTATAATGAATCTATTTATTTATATGCGGCCAAGGCCACATGGCGGCGTTGCCGTAAGGTAGATTCAATATATCATGCTTACAATAATTATCGTTGCATGATATAATAATATTAATTAATAAAGGATAAAATGTAAATAGAAAAAAAAAAGAAAATGTGAATAACGAAATCACAGATTTCTATTCACTTATGCTGCACGCACATTCGTGCAGCAACATTAAGGTATTATCTTTAAAACATACGGAAATATCGCAAAATATAAAACGATATTTCCTATGTTAAAAAAAAAGGAGATTTGACATGGGAAAAGAAATAAAGAGAAGAGATCAAATCGATCAGAATTATAAATGGAATATCGAAGAAATGTACCCGGATGAAGAACAATGGAAAGCTGATTATAAAACGGTGGAAGAGAAAGCCAAAGATTTTGTTGCATATTCCGGAAGATTGGGTGAAAGCCCTAAGCTTCTTCTGGAAGCCTTACAGAAAAAGGATACGATCTGGCTGATTCTTGAGAAAGTATATACTTATGCAAGAATGAAAAAGGATGAGGATAATCGAGTCAACCAATATCAGGCTATGAGCGACAAAGCGAGCACTTTGATTGCAAAAGCTTCCTCCTACTTGTCCTTTTTCATACCGGAGCTGCTGGAAATACCGGAGGAAAAACTGTTGGGCTTTCTGGAAGCGGAGGAAGGACTCAAGCTCTACGAGCATGCCATTAGAGACATCCTGAGAGAAAAGGCTCATGTGCTTTCGAAAGTGGAAGAGAATTTGCTGGCTCAGATGAGCGAAATCACAGGTGCCACCAATGACGTATTCACTATGATCAACAATGCAGACATTAAATTCGGTTCTATCGTTGACGAAGACGGAGACGAAGTGGAGGTTACCCACGGCAGATATATCGGTTTTATGGAATCCCACGACAGAAGAGTACGAAAAGATGCCTTCGAGCATATGTACAAAGCCTTCGGAGACCTGAAAAACACTCTGGCAACAACCTACAACTATAATACGAAAACCGATGTGATCACGGCAAGAATCAGAAAATACGGTTCCGCTCGTGAAGCAGCCCTTTCAGGAGATAACATCCCGGCAACGGTTTATGATAATCTGATCGATACGGTAAACAGCAGGCTGGATCTGCTTCACCGCTATGTTGAAGTTAGACGCAAGCTCTTGAAGGTGGACGAAGTCCACATGTATGATATGTATGTTCCGTTGGTTGAAATGCCAAAGGAAGAAATCGCCTATGAAAAAGCGCTTGATCTGATGCGGGAAGGGCTGGCTCCATTGGGAGATCACTATCTCGGCAAAATGAACGAGGGAATCGATGCGGGCTGGATCGACGTTTATGAAAACGAAGGAAAGACCAGCGGCGCTTACTCCTTTGGAAGCTACGACAGCATGCCGTATATTCTTCTGAACTACAACGGCAAATTGAAGGATGTCTTCACCATCGTTCATGAAATGGGACACTCCATGCATTCCTATTACACGAGACAGAATCAGCCTTTTGTTTACGGCGGTCATTCTATTTTTACCGCAGAGGTGGCAAGCACCGTCAATGAAGCGCTGCTGATGCATCACCTATTGAATAACAGCACAGATCCGGAAGAAAAGAAATATCTGCTGAATTTATATATCGAAGAGTTCAGAACGACGCTGTTCCGTCAGACCATGTTTGCAGAATTCGAGAAGCTGACCCATGAAGCGGTGGAAAGCGGTGAGGTGCTTACCTCAGACTGGCTCAGCGAAGAATACGGAAAGCTGAACCGGAAGTATTACGGAGAAAAGGTTGCCTATGATCCGCAGATCGCGATGGAATGGGCAAGGATCCCGCATTTCTACCGTGCTTTTTATGTCTATAAGTATGCTACGGGTTATTCCGCCGCGGCCGCTATCTCTTTAAAAATCTTGAAAGAAGGGTCTGCTGCAAAGGATGCATATATTGAATTTCTGAAATCAGGGGAAAGCGATTATCCAATCGAATTGCTCAAGATAGCAGGCGTGGATATGAGCAAGCGGGATCCGATTATCCAAGCGATGGATGCCTTTGAAAAGCTTATTGTGGAAATCGAAAAACTGGTGTAAACTGTAAGAGCCAATAATCAATGCGGAAGCGGCGCCAGCCGCTGAAAAGGAGCAGCTTTTATGAGAATCATAAATGTATTTGCCAATGATACCGACCTGTCGAAGGATACAAGGAAGCTCTTAAAAAGAAAACTGGAAAAAAGCGACTTTATCGTTCCGCATGAATTTGATCCGAACGCAGAACTTGTTATTTGTATCGGAGGAGACGGCTCTTTTTTGGAGACGCTTCACAAATATCATTTTCCGGATATCCCTTTTATCGGCATCAACACCGGACATTTGGGATTCTTTCAGGAGCTTCATCCCGGAGGCTTGGACGAATTTATTTTCCGGTATAAGCAGGGTAAATACGAAATCCAGCATTTAAAGACGGTGAAAGCAGTTGTTACCATCGGTGACGACAGCTTTGAATATAAGGGTTTGAATGAAATCCTGATCAAGGGAGAGATGTCCAGGGCGATCCATCTGAACATTTCCATCGGTGAAAGCTTTATCGAGCGATTCAGCGGCGATGGAATCCTGGTTTCAACACCTGCAGGAAGTACTGCGTACAATTACTCCCTGGGGGGAAGCATCGTAGATCCTCGGCTCAATCTGCTGCAGGTAACCCCCATAGCGCCGATGAACACTACCGCATACCGATCCTTTACCTCCAGCGTCATCCTGCCGCCGGATTTGTCCATCCGGATCAATCCGGAATATTCGGGAGAGCAGGGATTGTTGATTGTACCGGACGGCATGGAGTTCATGCATGAAGGTGTTGAGGAAATCTACATGGAGTTTTCGGAATCCATTGTCAAACTTCTCCGCTTTGAAAACTATGATTTCTGGAATAAAGTAAAGAGTAAGTTCCTATAGTAGCAAAGGAAAAATATGAATCAGAGTAAATTTGAATAAATTATTAAAGAAAATGACATAAAGCTCCGGAA
>CAZTEH010000113.1:0-12379 GCA_964612345.1 uncultured Oscillospiraceae bacterium
AGGCGATGCGCTGTGTGCTGATATCCGCCTCTTCCCTGCTTATTTTTCCTGTATCCAGCAGAAATTTCACCATCTCTAAAATCTGTGAAAACTGGTTGAAAGTCAGGTTTTCCTGTGCTGCTGTCTTCTGCATTTTTTCCCTCCGCTTCAAGTTAATAAAACGACGGATCAAGCCCGACGCTGATTGCCAGCGCTTCGTCGATTTCTGCCATTTTTTGTTCATTGATTTTGCCGGCATAATTCAGCAGACGCTCCCGATCAAGGGTGCGAATCTGCTCCAGCAGGGCATAGGAGCCCTTGTAAAGGCCGCTCCCACAACCGATGAACACGTGGGTGGGAAGCAATTTTTTTGGTCTGCCGGTAATGGCGGCGGCGATAACGGTGGGGCTGTAGCGGTTGCCGATGTTGTTTTGCAAAATGAGCACCGGGCGGACACCGCCCTGTTCAGAGCCAATTACAGGATTCAAATCGGCATAATAAACATCGCCGCGGCGGATGGATTGGGTTTCTGCGTACATCTTCGCACCTCCTTCAGTTATTTGCTTAATGGCACAAAAATGGGGACCGACCTGCGATGGCTTGATTTACCGCTTTGGCAGAACGATCCCCATGGTTTCTGACATTAAATTTTTTCTTCTGTGCTTTATTCGACACTACTCCCCAAGCACACAGAGCCTCGGGTTTACCGGGCTCACTGGGCAGCGGCCTGAACAGCGGCTGGCTTAGCCGCTTCATGGGAATCTCACCCCCGCCAGGATCTCTGGCGGCTGCCCTCATTGCGTGTTCCCCCTGCCAAGGGGGGCTGTGACTGGACAGAAGTATCAATATAGGCTGACGGGGTCATTGCGAGACAGGCTGCCACAGCCTGTTTTTCGGGCGGATGGGTGCCGCTCTGCACCTTATTTGGCCGTCTTTTATAAAAGATTGGAGCGAAGGAACAAACAATTTCCAATGGCTTCGTATTTCTTCCGTTCTTTTACAGGTGGTCCTGGCGCATCCTCCGATGTCGCTTTCCGTTTTAGGGTCCGTCAGCTAACGTATTCAGGTCGCTGGATATGAAGTTATCAAGGAGCGCGAGGGGGATATGAAAAACCCCCTCACTTAATTAGCCGTTGAGTGAGGGGGCTGCACGGAAAAATTTCTACTTTTCCATAAGTTTTTTTAACTTGCCAAGGATTTTGATCTTTCTGTCATGAAGAGTCATATTGGGAATTCCTGTTTCCGCCGACAGCTCGCGCTCGCTCTTGCCTTTGAAAAACAATTCGGCGATCAATTCCTGGTCTTCCAGATCAAGTAGTTTTATGCAATATAGCATTTTCTCAATCATTACGACCTTGCCAACAACGTCCTCAACGCTTTCTGATTCGTCGGCAAATTGCCTGTTTTCCTCTATAAGCCTTTCGTATGAATCTTCTCTGCTGGGCAGATATGTAACGGTTCCTTTGACGTAGTCAAACTGACATTTCCCAACCTTTAAATCATATTGTTGATATTTTATCTTCCGGTCGCTCTGTAGCAAAAAATCTACAATTTCTTTGCTTAAGCCAGGGTATTCTTCCTGATAATTTGTCTTTTTATAAAACTTAGCCATAAGCTTGTCCTCCATTTCATGATTTTTTGTAATCTGAAAATGAAGAACAAGCGGAGGAGCACGGCAGCCTATTGAGTCAGAATTTTTATTTTGGGAACATAAAAAGCCCGTAATTTGCCAATAGGAAATTACGGGCTTTTTAATGTCCGAATCGTTAACGGATTGATTTATACGTTTAATACTATGACGATTATGTGGAACGCCTTTATTTCAAGCCTCTTCCAGCCGCCTCTACTCTAAACCACATTATGCCCTCTCTTATACCGGCAAAAACGCATGAGACATCTGGATCAATAAACGGCTTTATAGCTATGAATTGAGCTAAAAAACCTGCATTGGGGCAGGAATATTGAAAATTGAATCCGGTTCGGCAGCCAGGCTATCATAGTACTGCAACCAGCAATACCTTAGATCCTATAGCTTTGCGCCGCTGTCTTTTGACAGTTTTGCCTTTATCGCGCGTTATTTATATTTGTATTCTCCGGTCAAGCTATTGAATGAGCGCCTCACCACCTCCCGAAATTCCGACATAAATAATATTAAAATTTGAAGTTATCCCATTATATTTTTTTAATTTGCCTGTTATTGTCATATTGTGTCGCAATGTTGATAATCAAGGAATTGTTGTAATAATTTACTATATTCTGACGCTTTTTTTGAAGCATAATTAAAAATCAAAAGTCGTAATCATACTTGCAAAATAATAACCGAGTGTATTTCCTCGCACCCGGTTAAATTACATAATTGTATATCGTTCTATTTTTTTTGTTCTTTTCTGATGATAAAATCTCTTAAGGGGAGAGTTTAAGCCTTCAAGGTTCATCATGACCTCTCCCATGGTTATATTCAGTGGTGTGATGGGTATTATTTCAGTCATATTGATTATAGTGGGTATTGGAAAATGAGAATCTAATCGAATCTTAGAACTTCGTGCATTGGGCAAATGCAGTAAAATAAAGCCTCGTGATATTCCATATTAAACGGAAATCTTGAGGCTTATATTACCTTCTATGAATTTTGTTGTTTAAAATTTGTTTCTAAAACGTCAACGAGATCAAGCATTTTATTTGCATTATTAATCGTTGCCTGATATTCTTTCCTGCTGATAGTATCTTGTAATGCACTTAATAACTGGTCCATGCTGGAAATATCATTACTGTATTTCGTGTTCAGCTCAGGCTTCAGCCTTTCCCAAACTTTTTTCGCTGTCGTATAATTATCATTTGCCGCTGTCCAGTCGTTTCCCTCAACGTTTAAAATGATCTGCCGCCCCAGATAATCCAGTCTGCTCACGTCAGTTGGAATTACTACTTTGAAATAATCAAGAATATCCGGGATGAAGCTGGTTATTTGATTTGCCTCAAATAGCGCCCGGAGGGAGTTTTTCAGCGCTACATTTTTCTCAAGACTTTTAATAGCCTGCTGGATGTCTGTGATTAAATGATTTGGTACCATAGCTTGCTGAAGATATGGAATCAGTTCGCTCATATTTGTATTGATTATGTCTACTTTCTCTTTGGCTTTCTGCCAATCTTTCGCATAGATATCGTCCATGATGTCCTCGGCATTGGACTCAATTGTATCCAATTGCTTTGGTATCGGGAGTAAATCTGGAATTGTAATGGTTTGCCCGATATATATTGAATTTGAATTTGCAATTTCGGGATTTGCCTTGATCAATTGTGCCAGTGGTATCTCGAATTTTTTTGCGATAAGATATAAGGTATCGTTCGGTTGTATGGTGTACTTCTGCATTTTCTTTCCTCCTATTCTATTTTGATAGTACTAATATATGAATATTGGAATTAAAAGTTGAAAATGCACAATCAATAAGGTACTCCTGGGTTAACAGAAGTACCTTTGAAAAGAGGAATTTTAAATTAATTAATCTTCATATCCGGCCGGATCTTCACTGTCGTTTTCATGCTCGACGCTGTCGTTGTCGCTGCCACTGTCCTGTGTTTCTTTTTCTATTTTGCCTTTTTCGGCCGCATCATTGTCCTGATCGGATTTTACAATTGATCCGGTATTCGCGTCAACTTTCACGTCACATGCTTGGTTTCCGGATAGGATTTCAACACCGTATACAATTACGCCGTCTTCATCTTCCAATTCGATCGATTGGAAAGTTCCATCTTTTACCGATGCCAGTGCGGTCTGCTTTGCCTGATCCTCCGTAATTTCCGTTTTCGTATTTGCCGCATTCAAGTCCTGCTCGTCAGCTTCTTTTGCTTGTGACTCCGTTACGGCTTTCCCTGAAGTATTTGATACCATATCCGCTTTGTCTGTCGATGCGTAGGCGACGACTGTCCCGCCAAGCGCCAATACCCCTGCCAATGTCAGTGTTAAAATTTTCTTATTCATCTCTTATCTCCTTTTGATTTTTTTTTTAAAGCGTTTTAGCTTTATAGATATATCATAAAGCAGCAAGATGAGATTAAAATAAGTTGAATCTGAGAATTAGCTGAAAATGCCCTGAGAGATACCGTTATTGAACGGGAGCTCAACTATAATTTTCGTACCCATGCCCGGTTCGCTTTCCGCTGTGATCCTGCCCTGGTGAATCTCAACGATCCACTTCACGATTGAAAGCCCCAGCCCGGAACCACCTATCGATCTTGATCTCGCCTTATCCACTCTGTAAAAACGGTCAAATATATGCGGAAGATCATCCTGCGGAATTCCGATGCCATTGTCGGACACGGTAATTTCGGCCGCAATGCCTGCAGTCTTGTACTCGATTCCAATCATCCCGCCTTCCAGAGTATATTTTATGCTGTTGTCCACAACTGCTCTCAGCATCTGTTTGATCAGCCGCCTGTCACCAGACAAAAACACCGGTGAATCGGTATCAGCGGAAACCATGATGGTATGCTTATCATCCACCAGTCCGGTTTCCCTGACGACTTCATCAACCAATTCATCCAGAATGAATTCCGTTTTTTCCAGTTGATAAATCTCATTATCGCCTTTTGATAAAAAGAGCAGCGTGTCCAGCAGACCGGTAATGTTGGACAGTTCAACCTTGATCGATTCGATCCCTTCGTTCAGGACCGCCTTATCGTCCTTTCCCCATCGGTCAATGATATCAATATACCCTTTGATTACCGCCAGCGGCGTGGCCAGTTCATGAGAAGCGTCCAGAGTAAAACAGTTTTGCTTTTCATAGGAATATTGGATCCGTGAAATAAATTCATTGAACGTGTCGGAAAGTCTTTTCAATTCGTCATCTGGTCCGTCGATTTCGATTCTGGATGCCAAATTGCTGGCGCTGATTTTCTTTGCCTGGTTTGTTATCTTATCGATTGGGCTCAGCACATTTTTACTGACGATATATCCTACAAGAATAGAAAGGATCAGGCTTGCGGCGTCGATCAGCAGCATGATGCCGGAAAGCGCGTGAAGAAAACCATCCTCATTATCCATATCCTTGATCACCTGAACGCCGATTTCTTCTCCGTCAGCCAGACTGATTCTGTCATTCAGATACATAACTTTGTTTTCTCCAGATTCGGTGACCGTTGGTTTCCGAATAACACCACGGGGCAGGTTATACTGCTCGCCAGAGTTATAAGTGATCCGATCATGGTAGATTAGATTGATATCGACGTTGTCAATCATTTTCGAGATATTTTTTATATCCAGATTGGGAATATCCTTTAAGGTTTTTACTTCGTTGACAATCGCACGGTCAACCAGTTCGAGCTGCTGCCCAGACGTCTGATTGGTGTAGTAATTGATACTGATCAGAGTTGCCGCATTCACCAAAGCAAGAGCGACAAAAAAAAGCAGCGCATATATGATCGTTAACCGGTGGGATATTTTGCTCAGCTTAAATCTAGTCATTTTTCCGTTTACTCCTTCAGCGAATAACCGACACCCCTGACAGTACGAATCAGTTTTGTATCATAGGGGTAATCAATTTTATTTCTTAAGTACCTGATATAAACATCGAGAATATTAGTATCTCCGAAAAAATCGTAACCCCAGACGTGTTCAATGATTTGATCCCGCGTCAATACCAAACCCTTATTGGAAAGCAGATATTCAAGCAGGTCGTATTCTGTCTTTGTGAGTTCTATGGAATCTCCATGCTTAATTACTTCTCTGGTCAGAACATTCAGGCTGATATCCGCCAGTTCCAGCAGCTTCATTTCATTCATTCTTGCCTTTCCTCTCCGGATCCCTGCCCTGATTCTTGCCAGCAGCTCCTCCATTTCGAAAGGCTTCGTGACATAGTCATCAGCACCCAGATCAAGGCCGATGACTCTATCTGTGAGGTCTCTTCTGGCTGTCAGCATGATGATCGGTACGCTTGAAACTTTTCGTATCTTTCTGCAAATTTCCATGCCGCTGATTTCCGGCAGCATCAAATCAAGCAGAATGACGCCGTATTGTCCTTTCTGAAACAGATCCAAACCTTCTCTGCCGTCGAACGCCGCGTCATACGTATAGCCTTCATGCTTGAATTCCAGTTCTAATATTCTCACGATTGCTCTATCGTCTTCTATGATAAGGATATCTTTGTTTTTCAAATCCACCATCCCTTTATATATGGAATTAGAGCAATGTTTATCGCTCTAATTCCAGTTGTCCATAATATCTTATATCATATACATTTTTATTAAAAAATCAAACCCTAATCCGCAACCTCAGCCGTGCCCTTCGCTTTTTCCACAGTAAAGTTCATAGGCTGACAGCCCGAGGCATGAAGCTGAATCTCAAAGGTCAATCCGTTTGAGGATGTCCCGTAAAGACCGTTCATATTCATATAATAATGCCCCGCCTCGGTTACCTGGTTATCGAAATGGGCCGTCCTGGTCTCGCCTGCGGCAAGGGTTAAGCCGTTGAGTTTCTGATAATAGGACTCCTGAGTTTGATCAGCCTTGTCGGTAATGGTGTAATAAATATCAAAGCCGCTTAAATCGGTTTTCCCTGTATTGATCATAGTGATTTCCAAATGATCGGCTGTGGCATTATCCTCCACTCTGACGTCCTTGACCGTCACTTCCAAAGGCGCGGTGCTCGTTTCCTTAATCAGATTTTGTGCTTTCAGCGGTTCTTTGTCGTCCTTGTCGCTGATTCCGTCCCCGTCCGTGTCGGCAGTGTATGGATTGGTGCTGTATGTTTTCTCTACATCATCCGGGATGCCGTCCCCGTCCGTATCTGTCGTACTACCTGATGGATTTGCCGCAGTCGGCTGCGTGTTGTCCGCACTCGTCCCTGCGCCGGGTGTTTGGCTTGCACTGGATCCGCACCCTGCCAGTCCGAATCCGATGACGGATACAAGCAGCAGCAATGACAGCCACAATTTCCATGTTTTGTTTGTTTTTTTATCTTTCATTGTTATCCCCATTCCGCGCCGCTTCGCTTGCGGCACAAATAATTTATTAAAATATTTATCTATCTTTTTGTTTGTGATAAAATCTTCTTAAATAGCAGTACACTACAGAGCACGGGAGGAGGAGTGGAAGAGTTTCCGACTCAATCCGCATTGTTATATGTGCCGTCGCCCTTCCAAGCACAAATAATTGGGACATTTAGCCCGTACACTTATCTTTGTTTAACAACAGATTTGATGTTATGCTTGTGCGACATTCAATGCTGCTATTTTTTCATACCTTTTTGTGAAAGGAGTGATTCTATCATGAAAATTGTCTATTCTACTTGCTGCGGTGTTGACGTTCATAAACGCATGCTTGTGGCTACCATTGCCGAAACTAACCCCAGCAACATTACCTCTTACACTACCGAAACTTTTCTTACTTCAAATTCTGAACTGGAGCGGTTCAGATTATGGCTTCTTGCGTACCAGTGCTACCATGTATGTATGGAATCTACTGGCAAGTATTGGATTCCTGTGTTTAATATCCTTGAAAAAGATATCCATGTCATTCTTACACACCCTAAATATGTTCGAGCCATCAAGGGTAAGAAGACTGACAAAAAGGATTCCAAGTGGATTGCCGACCTTTTTAAGTTTGATATGGTCAGGAATTCCTTTATTCCTCCTGCTGATATCCGGGCTCTTCGTGAAATTGCACGTTACCGCTTTAAGCTTGTTTGTATGCGCTCTTCTGAACGAAACCGTTTTCAAAATTCAATGACGGTATCAAACATCAGTCTTGCCAATATTCTCACTGATCCTTTTGGTAAAACTTCCACACTGATTATGGATTATGTTTTATCTTCGGAAACCTTCAATGAGGAATACTGCCGCAATCTTATTCAAAAATCTGCCAAGAAAAAGGCTGATTTAATTATTGATTCTTTAAACGGCTTTAAAATCCAATCTGACCAGTATTTCAAAATGAAATCTGCAAAATCACATATGGATTATCTGGACAAGCGCATTGTTGCAGCAGAAGCCGAATTATTTACCCGCATACAGCCCTATTATCACCTTGTTACGCACCTTTCCAAAATACCCGGTATCACCGAATTATCCGCTGCCTTAAGGAAAGAAGAAATCTGTCAGAATTTCAAAAGCAGGTCAATATCTTAAGCCTCTCCTTGTTCAATGTGCCCTAGCTGCAATTAAAAGCACTAAGGAAACTTATTTTGCAAGGAAATATCTAAAACTGAAAAAGCGTAGAGGTCATAAGAAAGCGATTATTGCCATCGCGCGAATGATGCTCGTTTGTATTTACCATATGCTTTTAACTGGAGAAACCTTTAATCCTTCAGATTATGACGAACTTCAGAATCCAAAGCCCGCTCATCAAGAAATGACTGTTGATAACGCACTTGCTTTTCTTGAGGCTCAAGGATTTGATGTGTCAAAGTTAATAGTGTAACTGTATTAAGTTTTTAAATTATCTATTTCAGGGGCTTTTTTGTAATGCCCGTTTTACCATCTTAATTTTCACACTTCCCTCCTAAATATTTTCATTCTTCGTTAACTCTTCCAATATCTTTTTAAGTTTTGTATTTTTAGTTTGTCTGATAGATGTTTTCACGTTTTAAAAATGCGATATAAGAAAGCAGCCACAAGCCGACGGTTGGAACAATCAGTCCAAGCAGATCAACCCACTTCATTACGACGACCTGCCAGGGGGTATTCGTCTCAAACCCGGGTTTGACATTCAGCAACGCGAAACTCATTCTTTCGTAATGCTTCGTCGGCGACATTTCTTCAATTCCATTTCTTAGCGTTTCGTAAAATTTGAATTGCTGGAGCACCTGAGTCTCCTGGTCCCTGGTCATTCCCATTGAGCTGAAGAATCCGCCGGGGATCTGGTTGTCCATATCCATGGTGTCTCCGATCTGGGGAAACACAAACGATAAGATCAGCCAGACGACCACGGTGATCAGCAGCGCCCTGCTTCCTTTCGAAGAGATGACGGCAACCCCCATGCTTAGGACCATGAAAAAGGTCATATAGAGGAACGACATCAGGAAGAACAGCAGCAGGCGGACAATATCATTTGATGTAAGCGTAACGCCGCTTACCGTGAACAGGGATGCAAATGTGATGATTTCTGTCAATAGCGTAATTCCGACCAGAACAGACAGATTGCCGATCAGCTTGCCGTTCATAAAGGTGTCCCTGAAGACGCCTCTCGTCAAAATCAGTCTCATGGTTCCGTTTTTATGTTCTTTGGATATCGCCGTATTGCCAAGAACGATTGCCAGCAGGGCGCCGACCATCCCGATATAATTTACAAACCCCTTTGAAGCGGAAATCGGATTCAGATTCGGCATTGGCGGCAGTTCGGTTTTTCCGAGGGATTTCAGGAAACTGATCGAATTATTGTAATTATCCATCGAAATCTTTACCTGGTACGAACCGAGAACAATGGAAACGATCGTCAGTATCAGCAGCATCAACAGGATGATGAGAAATAATCTGTTCCGGAACACATCCCTGATTTCTTTTTTTGCAATTTCGAATGCCATTTCATTACCTCCTTCCGTGCTTTTTAAATTGAAACAGCGTAAATCCGGCGATAAGAAGCAAAATCCCGGCCATCCAGTAAGCAATTCCCGAGCCTGTTTTCACAGTCATGGGTATGCTGATCTGTTCGCTTTTCGTTTCGTTGCTGACCGCAGAAAATTTAGCTGTAAAATTACCTGCTGCCTGGGAAGCCGGAACGTCAATTGTCAGCTTAACTGATCCGGTTTCTCCAGGCTTCAGCTGAATTCCCGCATTGGAATCCTGAGTCGCGATCCATTTGTACGGGAGTTCAGGTTCTATGCAAACGGCGGTCAATTCCTTTGCGCCGGTGTTTGTTACGGAGAACGTCATTTCTGCAGTCTTTCCATTCAGGATATCAATTTGATTCAGCATGCTGCTTATGGAAATCGCATAGTCTTTGCTGACCAGGACCGAAAGATTTATCGTTTCTTCTGCCCCATCGTCCCGGAGTGCTTTCACGGCAATGAGATCCTCGTTTTGAACCGGAGCGCCGTTCATTTTGATATTCAAATCAAACTCCGTAACGGCGCCCGGCTGTAGCGTGACCGTATCACCTAGCGCGCCTCCCACGGAGAAATACAGCTCATAATTATTTGCCGAACCCATCGCAGACAGTTTATATCTATGGTTTGCCTGATCCTGATTTTGAAGGAAAAGCGATACCGTTTTTGTTTCTCCTGGCGATAAAACACACCCTGCGGTAAGGTTTGAATTGACGGCACCTGCTGCAAAAACCGAAGTATATGTTGCCGCTGTCAAAGCTGTCAAAATGAATATGAGAATAACGATCTTTTTAAAACGCTTCATAGAACTTCCTCCTTTTGGACCGCTTTATATGACAGCGTCAGAAGGACAATACCGGGAATCAGTATCTCAAGGATCGCTCCCGCTTGTTTCATCAGAATGCTGATGATCCCGGCATTTGCTGTTTCAGGCACTGCCTGCAGCAGATCCTTGCCGATATTCTGAAACTGAGCCGCGGGTGAAAAAAGTTCTATCGTTTTGGATATCACGGTATCAGATGGCACTTGGGTTACTGTCTGAGCAGTTGCGCTCAAAGCGTATGCAAAGCTTCTCTGACTGTCGGCCAGCTGCGGCAGTACAAAGGACACTGTGATCCATACGATCATCATCAGAAGAAACCCGAATGCACTGTCGTTTGTTTTAATAGAAACAAAAATGGTTGTGATATAGAAGACCATCAAATATGCAAACACCAGAATGAAAAACGTCAATAATCTTACCAGTTCGCTCACACTTGGAGTCATACCGGAAACCACCGTAAACAGTGCGATATTAAAAAGCAATATGACGCCAAGCAGTAACCCGATTACAGCGCCTCCTCCAAGCAGCTTGCCAGTCACGATCTGATCCCTGTAAACTGGCCTGACAGCAATCAGCTTCAGCGTTCCATTGGCTCTTTCTCCGCTGAACGTTTCAAATCCCAGAAAAATTGCAACTACAGCTCCAATCATGCTAACATAGCTGATAATATTGCTCAGGACAGACAAATGAAAGATTTGCGGCGGCGAAGGAAAGCTTGTCGTACCTTGGGACTTGAGCAGTTGGAGGATGTCCTGATAAGCCTGCATTTCCGCATTCTTTGTGCTGGAGCCGATATAGACGGAGATGACGGACAGTATAACAAACAAGCCGGTTATGATTAAAAAGATATTGTCTTTGAAAGCCGTTTTTACTTCCTTGCCGGCAAGTGTCAGAATTCCTTTCATTGCTTTGCCCCCTCAATCTTGAAGTAGATCTCCTCAAGGGATTTCTCTCCCGGAAATCTCTTTTCAATATTTTCCAGTGAATCCGCCGCCAAAAGTCGTCCGTTGCTGATAATCCCGATATCCGTACAAATCTTCGTCACCTCCGACAGAAGGTGGGTATTCATGAATATTGTGGTTCCCCACTCTGCATTCAGTTTCTGCAGGATATCACGCATCGCTTTTGTACCCTGGGGATCAAGCCCCGAAGTAGGTTCATCCAGAAAAAGCAGCTGCGGTTTGTGCAGGATTGCCTGGGCGATCCCGATCCTTTGCCGCATTCCTTTCGAGTAAGTTTTGATCTTTTTATTTTTCCACTCGGTAAAATCCAGCAGTTCTAAAATTTCCTCAATTCGGGCGTCGATAAGCTTCACGCCAGACAGTCTTCCGAAAAACCTTAAATTCTCTACTGCGGTCAGATCTCCGTATAAGGATACGCTTTCTGGAAGGTAACCCAGAAGATTTCTCACCTTGAGATTGTCCTTAACCACGTCATAGCCTCCAATATATGCCTTTCCGGACGTGGGAAGGATAAGCGTCGTCAGCATGGATATGGTCGTTGTCTTGCCCGCGCCGTTATGCCCCAGAAAGCCGAATATGGATCCTTCTTTTACTTCCAGGGACAAATCTTCGACGGCGGAATAGTCGCCGTATTTCTTTCCCAAATTTTCTGTTACTAACATTTTTGCACCTCGTTTAATATTTGAATTTATTACTTCAAAGCTCTACAATAAAAATGATACCGCATCAATCTGAGATTCCAATAAACTCAATCTGAAAATTTTCTCAGAATACGGGAGAAATAAAAAAGCGGCTTTAGCATCAGTCTTCTTGACCAACAGAAGCCACGTTTTTATAGCTAGGTTTAATTTGGTTTTTGCTTTGTTTTTTTGATTCTGCGTTTATAGAAGACGATCCCCACGACCAAAGCCAGGATCAGCATCAGTAGGAGGGCAACGGAGGAATAAACCCCGACGTAGGTTACAACTGTATTCCATGAATCCCCAGCTAAGACGCCCAGCCAGACCAGTACCGTATTCCAGATTGCCGTGCCCACGGTCGTATAGATCAAAAATGATGCCATATTTATTTTTGCCATCCCGG